>NZ_JBGCUL010000993.1:0-1601 GCF_054177685.1 Pseudomonas sp. P5_A2_2 | reverse complement strand
GATGAAGGCCAAGTGTGTGTGGGTCGAAGGCGAGTTCGACGGTCTGATTCCTTCTCTGAAGGTGAAGAAAATCGACATGGCGCTGTCGTCCATGACCATCAACGAAGACCGCAAGAAGTCGGTGGACTTCACCCACAAGTACTATTTCACCTCGTCGCGTCTGGTAATGAAGGACGGCGCGGTGGTGGATGACCAGTACGCCAGCCTCAAGGGCAAGTCCGTCGGCGTGCAGCGCGCCACCACCACCGACCGTTACGCCACCGAGGTGTTCGAACCCAAGGGCATCAACGTCAAGCGCTACAGCAACAACGAAGAAATCTACATGGACCTGGCAGCCGGTCGCCTCGACGCGATTTTTGCCGACACCATTCCGCTGAATGATTTCCTGTCGATGCCCCGTGGCCAGGGTTACGCCTTTGTCGGGCCGGAGCTGAAAGATCCGAAGTATGTAGGCGAGGGGGCCGGGATTGCCGTGCGCAAGGGCAATACCGAGTTGGTCAGTGAGCTGAACACGGCCATTGATGGCATTCGCAGCAGTGGCGAGTACCAGAAGATTTCCGATAAGTATTTCAAGTCCGATATCTACGGCGACTGATAGATCGCCATCGCGGGCAAGCCCGCTCCCACAGGGATCTCTGCAGAACACAGAATTTGTGTTTTACGCAGAACCAATGTGGGAGCGAGCTTGCTCGCGATGAGGTCAGATCAAACAATACAAATCTCAGGGCCTAGCCCTTCAATTCCTTCAAATGCTTGTACACCGTTGCCCGGCCCATGTTCAGCACATTGGCCACGTAGTTCGATGCGCTTTTGCCCTTGAACGCGCCTTCGGCGTGCAACGCCAGCACCAGCTCACGTTTGTGGTCGCGAGTCAGCAGGTTCAGGCTCAGCTGGCGCTCGCGCAACCAGGCGTGGAGGAAGGTGTTGATCCGTTCCTGCCAGTCATCGCGGAACAGTGCATCCGGTTGCGGGATCAGCTTGGTCGGCGACAGGAACAGGTCCAAAGCGGCCTTGGCATTTTCGAACAACGAAATATTCAAGTTGATGCACAACATCGCCAGCGGACGATCTTCGCTGTCCCGTAGCACTGTGCTGAGGCTACGAATCTTCTGACCATCCCAGTTGAGCTTTTCGTACGGCCCGATGTTTCGTTCGCTGACATTGTCGCTGAGCATGTCTTCCAGCGCCGAGTCGTCGCCGATTTCCCGCTTGGACAGATTGTTGGCGATGTAGTCGACCTTTTGCGTGCGCAGGTCGTGCAGCACCACTTCGGCGTGGGGAAAGAACAGTGTGGCGATGGCATCGGCGATCGCCCGGAAGTTATCCAGCGACGCAGTGTTCGGGACCGAGTCTATTTCGGGGGCGTTCATACAGTGGAACTCCAGGCAGCGTCAGCGCCCTATCAAAGGGGCGCTGAAAGTGTGCCGTAATCGTGGGGGCACGTCACCTGAGGATCAGGGTCAGCCGAGGCGGGCAGGGGAGAGCATTTCGGCATTCAGGCCGAAACGGCCGAGCGACTCGGRCAATGCGGCGCCGCGCACCAGCGCTGCGCTGGCCTGGCCCATGGCCGGCGAAGTCTGAATGCCATAACCGCCCTGTGC
>NZ_JBGCUL010000992.1:0-1603 GCF_054177685.1 Pseudomonas sp. P5_A2_2 | reverse complement strand
GTAGTCTGGCAGCTTGGATTGCTGCCGTTGTTGGGGTATGAGCTTGACCCGTATTCGGTCCTGGTGCCCTTTCTCGTGTTTGCCATTGGCATGAGTCATGGCGCCCAGAAAATGAACGGCATCATGCAGGATATTGGTCGTGGCATGCACCGAGTGGTTGCTGCGCGCTTCACGTTTCGTCGCCTGTTTCTCGCCGGTCTGACTGCGCTGCTGTGTGATGCGGTGGGTTTCGCCGTGCTAATGATTATTCAGATCAAAGTCATACAAGACTTGGCCGTTATCGCTAGCATCGGCGTTGCCGTGCTGATTTTCACCAACCTCATTCTGCTACCCGTCCTGCTCTCCTATGTTGGCGTCAATCCCCGCGCGGCCGAACTAAGCCTCAAGAGCGAACGGACAGAGCAGAGTGGTCAAGCGCGACACGTTTTTTGGCGATTCCTTGATCTTTTTACTCGCAAGCGATGGGCCTTGATCAGCGTAGGTGTCAGCCTGGTGGCCGCTGTGCTGGGCTTTATGGTCAGCTTGCATCTGGCAATTGGCGATCTGGATGCTGGTGCGCCAGAGCTACGTCCGGACTCGCGTTATAACCTGGATGATGCCTTCATGACGCGTAGCTACGGAGCCAGTAGTGACTTGTTCGCCATTATGGTGAAGACGCCGAAGAGTGCCTGCTCGCGCTACGATATCTTGCGTAAGGTCGACGATTTGGATTGGCAGTTGCGTAGTTTGCCCGGGGTAGACTCAACGAACTCCATGGCTCTGCTGAATCGTCGTATGTTGGTTGGGCTGTCTGAGGGCAACTCGAAGTGGTACGAGCTGCAAAACAACCAGGCAATGCTCAACATGATTACCGCCAGCGCGCCACGTGGACTTTACAACGAGTCCTGCAGCCTGCTGACGCTTTACGTTTTTCTCAAAGACCATAAGGCCGAAACCCTTTCGCGCCTGGTTAGTCACGTCGAAGCGTTTGCAGCGGCTAATGACACTGATGAGGTCAAATTCCAGCTTGCCGCCGGTAATGCGGGAATTGAGGCGGCGACGAACATTGTGGTCAAAGAGGCCAATCGCGAGATGCTGTTCTGGGTGTATGGCGCGGTTATTTTGCTCTGCCTCGTCACCTTCAGGTCCTGGCGAGCCACTCTGTGTGCCGTGATTCCGCTCATGCTCACGTCGATTCTGTGTGAGGCACTGATGGTCGGTTTAGGTATCGGTGTGAAAGTGGCGACCCTGCCGGTAATCGCTCTAGGTGTAGGTATCGGCGTTGATTACGCGCTTTATGTAATGACCATCATGCTGGGGTTCTTGCGCGAAGGTAAAAGCCTCTCCGAAGCTTACTACCGCGCCCTGGTCTCCACCGGCAAGGTTGTAATGCTCACGGGGATAACGTTGGCGATAGGTGTGGGTACCTGGGTATTTTCCCCAATCAAGTTCCAGGCTGACATGGGTGTACTCCTGGCGTTCATGTTTGTCTGGAACATGGTGGGGGCTCTTCTACTGCTGCCGGCACTGGCTTACTTCCTCTTGCCTTCCACACCACGCAATGATGCTTCTGGCCGCAAGGTGGCTAGCCCGGTGGCGTTGAGTGAGCAATCCACTCCAGGTC
>NZ_JBGCUL010000991.1:0-1603 GCF_054177685.1 Pseudomonas sp. P5_A2_2 | reverse complement strand
TCTTGTAACAGAGTGTTCCAGTCTTCGGCATTCACAATGCCGAGCACTTTCAGTTGCCCATCACCATCGATGTGGACAAACAGCGCGCTGGCGTACTCGGCGTCCTTCGCCGAATGCTTGAAGCCGGTCTGCTTTTCAAAATCAGCGATGCAGCCGCTGTGGGTCATCAGCACCAGGTTGCGGTGCGCCACCTTGTGCGCCACGACATCGTTACGCAGGGTCGTGCCGCAGGTCGCCAGCCACTCCTGGGTCCGTGGGTCGCTGTTGAACATGTAATGCGCGGTCTGCACGGTGCGCGTCACCGGGCTGGTGAGGATGTCGGTCTGCGTCAAACCCAGGCGTGCCAGGCCTTGCCCGACACCGGCGGCCGCCTCACTGCCGACACGGGTAATGCCGTCGGCCGGGCCCAGGCAGGGATTGCTGGAACGGTCGCACCGCTCGGCATGACGAACCAGCACCGCAATCTCGCCGGCACTCCATTGTTGCAGCAATTGGGCCCGGGCTTGCGCGCCCTCATGGGCCAGGTTGGCCGGTGATTTCGGCCACAGGACAAAACCGGTGGCAAGCACGGCGAGGGTCAGTGCGACAATGGCCACGACCGGTTTAGACAGGCGCGAAGACGGTTTATGCGAGACGGAGTTGACCAAGTTTGTCCACCCATTGGAGCGCCAGGGAAGTGCTGTTAAACAAAACCTGGAACAGCGCGAAAAATGACCGCCGAGACCAAGCTCAGCGAATTAACTGCAGCCCACGTTAAATCTGCGCAGGTGTCGGAGCGGTGAAAGGAATGTGAAAAAATTGCAAGGTGGACGGGTAATTTGTCGGTTACCGGGAATTGTTATCTTTTGCTCTTGCGGGGAATGCCAACGGGAAACGGAAGGGGCATAGGGGATGGGATTAACGACGAACTTGCCGCCGTTAATCCGCAGAGAGGAAACCCGTTCAGGGCGAAGGGCAACTTGCCTGTGGTCTGGCGGCAGCCTGGCTGATCAGCGCGGCCAGGCGTTTGACGTTGTTTTGCTGGGCAAGCACCAGGTCATCGATGCTCGCACCCGATGGCGTTTGCAAGGTGCTGCGGCAAATCACCCGTGCCGTGTCGCCTTCGTCGGCACTGCGCAGACGCCATTTCACATCCATCAACGCGTATTGACCGGGGACCGAGTCAAAACGCTGCACATCGACCCGCACCGAATATTTGCCTTGTGCAGGACTGTTGCTCAATTGATCGGCCAGCGCACTGCGCAATTCGTCCACGAGAGTCGCGCCCCACCATTGGGTTTCCAGGATCGCCAGGCCACTGTTGCCCTCGCGAATGACGATCTGCGCACGATCGACCTGGGGCGGCACGCTGATCGTCTCGATCTGAATCGCCCCGACGCTGGCCCTCGAGTGATCGCCCACCTGGGCCGGGGTCAGGGTGTGGAAGTGAATCGGGTCACTGCGGCAAGCGGCGAGYAGCAACAACGCGGTGGCCAGTGTGAACTTCAGCGGAAAAGCCATGGGTGATGCTCCTGTGTTCAATTGCGCGGTGGCCCTTGCAGATCCATGGGGGCGGCATTGTTCGGACGGCCGCGAAGCAGCGATTCCGGATGCCGTCCCAGGT
>NZ_JBGCUL010000990.1:0-1608 GCF_054177685.1 Pseudomonas sp. P5_A2_2 | reverse complement strand
CTCATCTGCTGGTGCCGGAAGGGCGGATTGTCGGCGACGTAGAGCGTTGGCTCGGTGTGGAGGGTTTGGCGGCCGGTGCCGTGCATGTGCGTGATGCCTTGACCGTGCAAGTGCTGCCGTTCGTCCGCCAGGACCAATACGACTTGTTGCTGTGGTGTTGCGATTTCAATGCCGTGCGCGGCGAAGACTCCTTTGTGCGCGCTCAATGGGCCGGCCGGCCATTTCTCTGGCACATCTACCGGCAGGAAGAAGATATCCATCTGGACAAACTCGAGGCTTTCCTCGAAGTCTATATAAAGGGGCTGTCTGAACCTGCGCGGGAGGCGATCAGCGGTCTCTGGCGCGCGTGGAACGCCGGTGAGAAAATGGCCGACCACTGGCAATTCACCCGTAAACACTGGCCAGAGCTGGAAAAACACGCCGAGGCGTGGTGTCTGGAACAGGCCTTGCAGGCCGATCTTGCCACGGCGCTGGTACAGTTTTATGGAAATTGGATATGATACGCGGCCTAGATTTTTGTAAATCCCATCCAAATTCGGATATTCGCAATGAAAACTGGTAAAGAACTCAAACCCGGTACCGTGATCCGTATCGACAACGATCCTTGGCTGGTTCAGAAAGCTGAATTCACCAAGTCCGGTCGTAACAGCGCGATCATGAAGACCAAGCTGAAGAACCTGCTGACCGGCTACAAGACCGAAACCGTATACGGTGCGGACGACAAGCTGGACGACGTGATCCTCGACCGCAAGGAAGCGACCCTGTCCTTCATCAGCGGCGACTCCTACACGTTCATGGACACCACCGACTACACCATGTACGAGCTGAACGCTGAAGACATCGAAGCCGTTCTGCCATTCGTGGAAGAAGGCATGACCGACGTTTGCGAAGCCGTGTTCTTCGACGAGCGTCTGGTTTCCGTAGAGCTGCCGACCACCATCGTGCGTCAGGTTGACTACACCGAAGGTTCCGCTCGCGGCGACACTTCCGGCAAGGTGATGAAGCCTGCCAAACTGAAGAACGGTACCGAGCTGTCGGTTGCTGACTTCATCGAAATCGGCGACATGATCGAGATCGATACCCGCGAAGGCGGTTCCTACAAAGGCCGTGCCAAATAAGCACAGCTTGAGGAATGAAAAAGCCCGACCATTGAGTCGGGCTTTTTTGTGCCTGCGATTTCGGGTTCAACCAGAAACCCTGTGGGAGCGAGCTTGCTCGCGATGGCGGCGTGTCAGGCAATGACGACGCGTCTGGCAAATCGCTTTCGCGAGCAGGCTCGCTCCTACATGGGGTACTGCGTTATTTCTTCAAGTGTTCCTTGAGCTCTTGCGAAGCCTGCAACATCGCCGAACGTACCGCCGGCACCTGGCTCACCACGTTGAGCAAACCGTAGTCGTGGATCAGGCCGTTGTAGCGAACCGAGGTCACCGGCACTCCGGCCTCGTCCAGTTTGCGGGCGTAGGCTTCGCCTTCGTCGCGCAACACGTCGGCTCCGGCGGTCTGCACCAGCGCTGGAGGCAGTCCTTTCAACTGGGCGGTGGTCGCGCGCAGTGGTGAGGCGTAGATCTCGTTCCGTTGATTGGCGTCGGTGGTGTAGTTGCTGTCTCT
>NZ_JBGCUL010000989.1:0-1608 GCF_054177685.1 Pseudomonas sp. P5_A2_2 | reverse complement strand
GTCACCCGCCTGACCGGTCAGCGCCTGGAGCAGCGCGGTTTTGCCATGGTCGATGTGCCCTGCGGTGCCGACAATCACCCTGCCCGGCCCTCCACTTGTAATTGATCGAGTTGCGCCAGCCATGCCGGCTCGTCGTCCAGTTGCCGCAGGTCCAGCCACAGGGCGTCATCGTCAATGCGCCCGAGGACCGCAATCGGTAAACCGCGCAAAGCCTGCTCAAGATTCAGCAAAGATCGCCCGCGCAAGCGCTTGGAAGTGAGTGGTCGCACACACAGCGCCGCACTGGCCAGCCGTGCCACCGGTTGGCTGCCGCTGCCGATCATGCCGAGTGCCGGCATGGCACTGACGCTCCAGCCCTCACCCAGCACCTGGGCCAGCGCTGGCCGCAATCGTTCGGCCTGGGCGAGGATATCGGCCTGTGGCCGGGTCAACAGGCGCAGGCTCGGCAAGCGCTCGGCGAGTCGGTCCGGGTTGCGGTACAAAGCCAACACCGCTTCCAGGGCCGCCAGGGTCATTTTGTCGACCCGCAGCGCACGCTTGAGCGGGTTTTTCTTGATCCTGGCGATCAACTCCTTGCGACCGACGATAAGCCCGGCTTGCGGCCCGCCAAGCAGTTTGTCGCCACTGAAGGTAACGATGTCCGCGCCATCGAGCAGCGCCTGGCGTACCGTCGGTTCGGCGGGCAAGCCCCAGCGGGTCAGGTCCAGCAGGCTGCCGCTGCCGAGGTCTTCAAGCAACGGCAGTCCATGCTGGTGGGCAATTTGCGCCAGTTCAGCCGTCGCCACACGCGTGGTGAAGCCTTGAATGCTGTAGTTGCTCGCATGCACGCGCAGGATCAATCCGCTGCGCGGGCCAATGGCGGCCTCGTAGTCGCGGGCATGGGTGCGGTTGGTGGTGCCGACCTCAACCAGCTTCACCCCGGCGCGGGCCATGATGTCGGGGATGCGAAAGGCGCCACCGATTTCAATCAGTTCGCCCCGGGAAATAATCCCTTCCTTGCGCGCGCCCAGGCTGTTGAGAGTCAGCAAGACCGCTGCGGCATTGTTATTGACCACGGTCACAGCTTCGGCGCCGGTCAGTTCGAGGATCAAGCCTTCGATCAGGTCGTCGCGGTCACCGCGCTTGCCGCTGCGCAGGTCAAATTCCAGGTTAAGCGGATAGCGGGCCGCCATTTGCACCGCCTCAATCGCCTCTTCAGGCAACAACGCCCGCCCGAGATTGGTGTGCAGCACCGTGCCAGTGAGGTTGAACACCCGGTGCACCTGGCTGCGATGCTGGGTTGTCAATCGTTCGCCGACCCTGCCCGCCAGCACTTCGGCGCTGACTTCTGCAGGTTCGAGCAATCCCTGCTGCGCCCCTTCGCGCAACTCATCCAGCAAAAGCCGCAAGGTATTCAGCAAGGCGTCGCGTCCATAGCGCTCGGCCAACGGCAGGCACGCCGGGTGCCGCAACAAACTGTCGATGGAAGGTAGACGCAGAGGCTGGCTGGCACCGCGTGCAGACATCTGGCGCTCCTGAAAACGAAAGACCCTCGCGCCAGAGTGTAGACGCTGCGCTTATTCGTCTCCCGGCGCCAACAACAGATTCGGCGCCAGACGCTGATAACCG
>NZ_JBGCUL010000988.1:0-1610 GCF_054177685.1 Pseudomonas sp. P5_A2_2 | reverse complement strand
GCCGTACGCCGCGCAATCGAGAAGAGCGACCGCAAAGTCCTGGTGCTGGCCTCCGGTTCTCTGTCACACCGTTTCTCTGACGATCGCGAAGCGGAAGCCAACATCCACAACTGGACGCGCGAATTCGACAAACAGGTCGACATGCACGTGGTCAAGCTGTGGCGTGAAGGTCGATTCAAAGAGTTCTGCGCGATGCTTCCTGATTACGCCGAGCACTGCTTCGGCGAGGGCAAGATGCACGACACCGCAATGCTCTTGGGTCTGCTGGGCGGACCGGACTACAACAAGCCGGTCGAAGTCCTCACAGAGCCCTTTGGCAGCTCCGGAACCGGCCAGATCAACGCCATTTTCCCGCTCTGAATTTCGCTCAAGCGGCAGGGGCGCGCCCGCCGTTCAGCGCAACTGCCTACCAGGAGGGCACATGCCGCATTTTATTGCTGAATACACCGACAACATCGAGCTACAGGCCGACTTGCCGGGCCTTTTTGAAAAAGTCCACGCGACACTGGGGGGCAGCGGTGTATTTCCGCTGGGGGGTATCCGAAGCCGAGGCGTTCGACTGGATACGTGGCGCATGGCCGACGGCAAACACGATTACGCCTTCGTCCACATGACGCTGAAGGTTGGCCATGGCCGCGACCTGGCGACGCGCCAACAGGTCGCTGAAAAGCTGTTCGAAGTCATTACCGCGCACTTTGCTCCGCTGCAGGCGGAACGTCTGCTGGCGCTGTCGTTTGAAATGATCGAGCTGCACCCCGAGCTGAACTTCAAGCTCAACAACGTGCATGCCTTCCTCAAGCAGCAGGCGAATTAGCAAGCCCTCCCCCCCCCACGGCCACTCTCACAAAAAGTACAAAATCATGAGCATAGCCACTTCCGCTACACAGCCTTTGAGCGATGCCTCAATGTCGACCCACCGCACAGTGACTTGGCGGCTGATGCCACTGCTGCTGGTGTGTTACCTGTTTGCTCATCTTGATCGGATCAACATTGGTTTCGCCAAGATGCAGATGGGCGCCGACCTGCAATTCAGCGATACCGTCTACGGCTTTGGTGCAGGCCTGTTCTTTGTTGCGTACGCGATGTTTGGTGTCCCCAGCAACATTGCCTTGGATCGCATTGGGCCACGGCGCTGGATCGCTTTGTTGATGGTCGTCTGGGGAACGCTGTCGACTAGCATGCTGTTGATCGAAAACGCTGAGGGCTTCTACGCGTTGCGCTTCTTGCTCGGCGTCGCCGAGGCCGGATTTTTCCCAGGCATTTTGGTGTACCTAAACCGCTGGTATCCAGCCAGTAGGCGCGCACAAGTAACCGCGTTGTTTGCCATTGCCGTGCCGCTGGCCGGGGTCGTCGGTGGCCCGTTATCGGGCGGTATCCTGCAAGGCTTTCATGATGTTGGGGGCCTGCGTGGGTGGCAGTGGATGTTCCTGATTGAAGGCGCGCCAGTTGTGCTTCTCGGCTTGCTGGTACTCAAGGTATTGCCCGACAACTTCGAGTCAGTTAGCTGGCTCAGCAACCAGCAGAAAGACCAACTGCGCGCCCAACTGGCTAGCGAAGAGCAACGCAAATCCATCATCTCGTTCGGCGGAATACTGCGAGATCCTCAGGTC
>NZ_JBGCUL010000987.1:0-1613 GCF_054177685.1 Pseudomonas sp. P5_A2_2 | reverse complement strand
CTCCGCGTTTCTGCAACAGACCCTGCTCCCCGCCCGAGAAACGCTGCATGAACAAGGGCTGAAGGGTTTCCATGAACTGCGAGCAGCCTACGCCTGCGAGCGCTACGAACAGCTCACGGGGCACGCCGCACCAGTCAATGGTGGCCACTGCTATCGCATTGACCGCGACCTTGATCAACAGGCGCGCCAACAAATCAGCCTAGAGCTCGGGCATAACCGGATCGATGTGGTTTCGGCCTACATTGGAGGTCGAGAGTGACCAAACCATTCGATATAGCGCTGTTCCTGAGCGGCGTACTGACCGGCTCGCAGGTCACGCAGCAACGACACCTACGGCAAGCCCGAATCATGCAAGCGGCCATTCAACAGCGATGGCAGCGAGACAATCCCTGGACCTGGCAGCTCAAGCATGTGCGCTGGTTTCTTACTCAGCACCTGAGAGATCACTCCGAGGCCACCCAGTATTACTATCGGCTCACCGCTCTATTGGTCTGGAAGCGATTAGGGAATGACTGGCAATTGCTGATTGGTAGCTCGACTAGTCGTAGCTAGGCAGCCCCCCAGTCTCACTTGCCCGCCTTCATCTATCTCAGCGTGGATATTCTCTTGCGGATAAACCTGCTCGAAAAACACCGCCGCAATGGCAAAAAACAACCCAAACTGATTAGTCGTGACAGGCCGAAAACGGCCAATAGCGGCCTGTTGCATCAGAGTGCCGATAAACCGATTGTTAAGGTTGCATGGGGTTCGAATTTCTCCTGCATCGCCACACTCTGAAAACGCAAGTAACTGATTTTAAAATAGAATGTTTGGTGTTTTGGTTTTTGGCGTCCGAAAAATGGCCGTATGGGACTGATATGGGCTGGAGAGCAATTTTTACCCATAGATTGCTGTGCGCAATCGACGGCTATTGATCGCTCCAAACTGGCCAGAGGGAGAGCCGCCGATAGGCAGCAATCGCGGACGAGGACGATGGTCGCTTGCCAGTAAATGGCCTTGAGCGGACTACCAAGTATTCTAGGCTAGCGGTCCTTGTGTTTCCGCTTTTTATACCTCAACATGAGGGACCATTTTCGGAAACAGGTACGGAGCGGCGATGAGCACATTTGAACTGACGGCCTCAAACGCTTTCACTCGGCGAGCGACGATTATTGATGAGCCCGCGGACGTGGATGTACGTTTGCGGGAGCTGCATTCTGACTTGGGCCCAGTCCTGCTCCGTGATGCCATTACTGGCGGTCTCCGAGGACGCAATGAGACCAATCGTGCGTCCGCGCCGACTGCGGCTGGCGTTCAGCAATGGTTGAAGACCGTTGAAGACCTACGCACTTTATTGGCGACAGCTCACTGGCATATCCATGAACAGCAGAACTGCCCTTTCATCAGCTCGCCTGATCGGAGCATTTCCATCGTGGTCATGACTGGCAACAGCGAAACCGGCAAGAATGGAATTGATGAGCCGACGAACCAGGCTGAGAAAGGAGCGGTTGCTGAGGGCTTTGTTTATAAAAATAATCGTCAGTTAGAGCTATTCAATAGTGTCTCGTTCCAGTTCGCCAAGGAACATCAGAAAGAGACCCAAGTCTGGGCGTTGCTTTATCACTATGATAAGG
>NZ_JBGCUL010000986.1:0-1613 GCF_054177685.1 Pseudomonas sp. P5_A2_2 | reverse complement strand
TGCCCAGATAGCTCAGTCGGTAGAGCAGGGGATTGAAAATCCCCGTGTCGGCGGTTCGATTCCGTCTCTGGGCACCAAATACCGAAAACCCTGAATCGCAAGATTCAGGGTTTTTTTATGCCTGCGATTTGACGAGGCACTGCTCCAGCCACCATCGAAGCGACAATTCCCACCTCCTCTCGCCACGCCAGCAAGTGCCTGTAACGGTTGCCGGGGCTGAGCCCCGAAAAGCCTTCAGGCATCGGATATCAGTAATTCCTGGTTGTCCCTGGTCTGTCAGAATGCTCCGTATGCTTTAACGGAAATGGGCGACATACGCTGATCGTCGGTTTGCACAGAATGGGCATTTTTGGCCTGTCGAAATTTTCGTCTCCTATCGTTATTTCAGAAGTCCCGTTGAGGCTGCAGGGCTGACTTTTGCCACACGTCCTGACTGTTGAGTGGCCAGTCACGTGGATGACTTGCCAATAATTGTAAAAGAGGGATTGGGATGTCTTGGGATGTAATTGGCCTATTGGCGCTCGTGGCGTTCTGCGCCGGTTTTTTTGATGCGATTGCGGGTGGGGGCGGACTGATAACATTGCCGGCACTGTTTTTGGCTGGGGTAGATCCCATCAGTGCGATTGCCACGAACAAGTTCCAGGCCGCTTCGGCAACTGTTTCGGCAACTGTTACCTTTGCTCGCAAAGGAATGATCGAGTGGCGCGAAGGCCGTTTCCTGGTTATCTGCGGATTTATTGGCGGCGCCAGTGGTGCCTTGCTGGTCAGCTCCATTGATAAGCGCTACCTGGAAGTTTGCGTGCCTATCATGCTGATACTGGTGGCCATCTATTTTGCGCTCTCACCAAAGCTGGCCAATGAAGATCGACGCAAGAGAATCGGCATTCTGCTTTTTTCGTTTAGCGTGGCGCCGATTCTTGGCTTCTACGACGGTATATTTGGCCCCGGTGTGGGCTCTTTCTTTATCGTCGGATTCGTACTGCTCTGCGGCTTGGGCATGATGCGGGCCATGAGTTTTACCAAACTTGCCAACGCCTCATGCAATCTCGGTTCTCTGTCGGTCTTTATCACCAAAGGTGTGATTATCTGGCCGGTAGCCATTGCCATGGCTTTGGCAGCCTTCGTCGGCGCTCAATTGGGTGCACGGGCCGCTGTTCGGGTCGGACCACGGCTGATCAAACCTATGTTGATCGTGGTCTGCTGCGCCTTGGCCATCAAGCTGCTGAGCGTAGAAACCAACCCTTTACGCGTTGCACTCATCCAGACACTGGCTTCGCTATGATCATCACCCGGTGATGACCAGCGCTTCCTTTTGCCTGGGATCTGACGATGCACCCACTCAATGTCGCCAGACTCTCAATCTTCATTTGAAAAAACCCGCGTATCCATCACCGGGATCGCGGGTTTTGTCGTTTCTGGCCCCGGGCCTGCTGGATGACGACGCTCACATCCGGAATGTATTCATTCCCCCGACCCGTCAAGGCTGACGGCGGTGAGGGGCAACAGGAGTGAATGGAGGTATTTCATGATGACGACTCCCGGGTTCTGCAGTACCCAATCGTTACATCCATTGGATTTCCTGTTGGTGGGAGGGGTCTTGGATTGATTTGGCC
>NZ_JBGCUL010000985.1:0-1621 GCF_054177685.1 Pseudomonas sp. P5_A2_2 | reverse complement strand
TCCTTGCGCAGCTTGAGGTCCAGGGCCGACAGCGGTTCATCCAGCAAAAGCACTTTGGGTTTCGGTGCCAGGGCCCGGGCCAGAGCCACCCGTTGCTGTTGCCCGCCGGATAGTTCGGCCGGTTTGCGCTTGGCCAGGTGCTCCATTTGAACCAGTGCGAGCATCTCATTGACCCGCTGGGGGATCAGTTTGCGATCAAGGCCCTGCATCTCGAGGCCGAAGGCGATATTCTGCGCAACACTCATGTGCGGAAACAGCGCGTAACTCTGGAACACGGTGTTGACCCGACGCTTGAACGGCGGCAAATCGTTGACCGGCTCGCCCGCGAGGCGGATCTCTCCGTCGCTGACATGCTCGAAACCGGCAATGGTGCGCAGCAGGGTGGTTTTGCCACAGCCAGAGGGGCCGAGCAGGGTGAAGAATTCGTTGTCGGCAATGTCGACCGAGACGTTGTCCAGGGCTGGCGCCAGCCCCGGATCGTCGGAATATCGCTTTGAGACGTTTCGCACTTCGATTGCTATTGGATGACCCATTATGGTGCATTCCTCTAATTATTGTATGCAAAATATGGATGCAATTTAGAAATACCCGGATTAATCTGCCCGTGCAAGCCCCTTTTTCAAAGGCTGTTCAGTCGCCAGGGTTGGTTGCGCAGGGCGCGAGGAGTTGATGAATGACGGAAAAGAAACTGGAAACCACGGTCGACCGCGTCTACCAAGGGGTTTACGAGGCGATCAGCAAACGCTCGTTGCGTCCGGGCATGAAACTCGGCGAAGCCTCACTGGCCGAGCTATTCAATGTCAGCCGCACGTCCGTTCGGGCCGCGCTCAAGCAACTGGAAGCCGATGGACTGGTCACCACCGAGCCCAATAAAGGTGCGTCGGTGTCGTTGCCGAGTGACGAAGAGATCCGCTCGTTGTTCGAAACCCGGCGTCTGATCGAGATCGGTATCGTCAGCGAACTGTGCCGTCGTCGCGATACGGCGGTGACCCAGGACCTGCGCGATCATTTGCTGCTGGAAGATGAAGCGCATCAGAGCGGTGATCACGAACGGCTGATTCACCTGCTCGGCGAGTTCCACATCAAGCTGGCCCGCAGCCTGAACAACCCGGTGTTGCTCGACTGGTTCCAGAAGCTGATTTCCCGGGCGTCGCTGTATGCCGCCGCACTGGATGACGACAGCCACGAGGCCTGCCGCGACGACGAACACCTGCGGCTGATCGAGTACATCGAAGCGGGCAACCAGAGCGCGGCCATCGAACTGACCTGCATGCATTTGAATGGCATCGAGAAGGCGATCCTCGACGTCGCGGCCACCCTGAAAAGCAGTTACAACCCGCTCAAGCATTTGATTGAGGTCTAGACCCCTCTGAACACCAAACTGTAGGAGCGAGCCTGAACTGGTCAACTAATTTTGGACACCAGTTACGGTTTTCATGCCGCCAGTTTTTCCATAGCTACCGGTGAACGATAGCCGTTGTAGCTATGGAGCCTGACGTTGTTGTAACGCATCACGTAGCGTTGCACGTCTATGCGGGCTTCATGCTCAGAGTTGTAGCCATCTTCTGGCACCCACTCTGATTTAAGGCTCCCAAAGAAACGCTCCATCGGGGCGTTATCC
>NZ_JBGCUL010000984.1:0-1623 GCF_054177685.1 Pseudomonas sp. P5_A2_2 | reverse complement strand
GCAACAGGCCGGTGTGAACCGCAAACGCGTCGGCCTGTTACCGCAGGAACGCACGCCAGTGCGCGAAGGCGCCGAGATCGTCAACGAAGCCGGCGACATCATCGGTAGTGTCTGCAGCGGTGGTTTCGGACCGACCCTGGGCGCGCCGCTGGCCATGGGTTATGTCGACAGCGCTTATATCGCACTGGACACACCCGTTTGGGCGATCGTTCGTGGGAAAAAGGTGCCTTTGCTTGTAAGCAAAATGCCATTTGTTCCACAACGCTACTATCGCGGCTGATTGAATGTTCCTATAAGTAACGCGGTTGCGTTAACGGTGCACTAATGTGTAACGCAACCGCCATAAAATAGTGCATTGTTTGGCTCTAAGCTTCGATTATGAACTTTGCTTATAACGATCGAAAGCAATTGAACAACGCTAGCGTATAAGGCCCCACTAGTGGACTGACTAAATGCCATCAACCTGAGGAAATACGGGGCCTTCACGGGGCTTGTTTTTTCTCCCGTAGTTGGCGTAGAGTTTGTTCACTGTGTTTGCATGGGTCGCTTGGAATCGTGACCTGGGCAGTAGCCTACAAGTTAGCTACATCCCGTTCGACGTCTTCTTACTCTCCTGCAACCAGCCCCAGTACTCTTTCATGAGAAAGAGACTGTCATTAATTTTTGCGTCAAAGGAAATAAGAAATGTCCCAACGTCAGAGCGGTACCGTCAAGTGGTTTAACGACGAGAAAGGTTTTGGTTTTATCACTCCTGAAAGCGGTCCGGATCTGTTCGTGCATTTCCGCGCCATCCAGGGCAACGGCTTCAAGAGCCTGAAAGAAGGCCAGAAAGTGACTTTCATCGCTGTGCAGGGCCAGAAAGGCATGCAGGCTGACGAAGTACAAGCGGAAGGTTAATCTTCTGTAACGAAAAAGCCCCTGATGCTGACATCAGGGGCTTTTTTGTGCGCGCAAATCCGTAAAATGGCTTCTTTTTCGCCGAGAGCCTGTCATGTCGAAACACCTGCTTACCCCCCAGGGCGATTTTCCTGCCGCTGGTCTGGGTCGCCGTCTGGCAGCCATGTTCTATGATTTCCTGCTGTGTACCGCCCTGCTGATCGTCACAAGCGGCATCTACAAGATGATCCAGATGGCGATCATCGGCGAAGAAAGGATGCGCACCCTGACCGAAGCGGGTGCGCTGGACGGTGATCCTCTGCTCTCCACAGTGCTGCTGTTCGTATTGTTCGGCTTCTTCGCCAAATTCTGGACCTGGTCTGGTCAGACCCTCGGCATGCAAGTCTGGTGCATCCGCGTGCAGAACGCCGATGGCTCATCCATCAGCCTGTGGCAAGCGCTACTGCGCTTTGTGGTGTCGCTTGCTTCGTTGCTGTGTGTTGGTCTGGGATTCTTCTGGTCGTTGTTCGACAAACAGAAACGCAGCTGGCATGACATGTATTCCAATACCGAACTGGTGCGGGTTCCGAAGAAGACCAAATAATTTCCTGACGCAGAAACCACTGTAGGAGCGAGCCTGCTCGCGATGGCGTAGTGTCAGTCAACTTCAATGGTGACTGATACACCGCTATCGCGAGCAAGCTCGCTCCCACAGTTATTTTGGGCCTGATTGAAAGATCTCAGGCG
>NZ_JBGCUL010000983.1:0-1624 GCF_054177685.1 Pseudomonas sp. P5_A2_2 | reverse complement strand
TCACTACCCATCGTAGAAATGATGAATATCCGAGCATATCACATGGAGGTTAGGCAACTAATAAATCAACTCAATCGATGAATTGATTCGATTGAAGCGGTGATTGAATCGGTAAGCATCTTTACTGGATGATATTTTTAAACAATATTATTTATTTTAAAATCAACAAGTTACCTAACAAACCGGCGAAAAATAAGCAGTAATAGCAAAAAAACATCTCGCAACAACCTCTCGACCTATTGAATCAACTCAATTCATTCAAATACACTCATCTCGAATCGAATCAATCGACTCAATCTCAATCCGAATCACCGCGTGCCTGCCGCGCCCAGTCGAGACATCATGGACACACTCAGAAAGGATCTATCCCTGTCAGCGGTCATCGCAGGCTTCATCGCGGTGATCATTTCCTATGCCGGCCCGCTGATCATCGTGTTTCAGGCGGCCCGGGAAGCGCACCTGCCCAACGACGAGGTGTCTTCCTGGATCTGGGCCATTTCCATCGGCAGCGGCATTACCGGCCTGTTGCTGAGCTGGCGCTTGCGGGTTCCGGTGATTACGGCCTGGTCCACGCCGGGCGCGGCGCTGCTGGTGTCGATGCTGCCCACGGTCTCCCTGCCCCAGGCCATCGGCGCGTATGTGGTGGCGTCGGTGATTATCGCGGTGGTCGGTTTGTCCGGCGCGTTCGACAAATTGATGAGTCGCCTGCCCAAAGCCATCGCCGCTGCCATGCTCGCCGGCATCCTGTTTCGTTTCGGCGCCGAACTCTTCACCTCGATCAAGCTGCAGCCGGGCCTGGTGCTGTCGATGATCGCGGCGTACCTGATCTTCAAGCGCTTTTCACCGCGCTACGCGATTCTGTCGGTATTGATTGTCGGTTGCGCCGTGGCCGCTTCGTTCGGCGAACTCAACAGCGGATCGATCACCATCGACGTCGCCCACCCGATCTTCATCGCCCCGGAGTGGAGCTGGCACGCGATCATCAATATCGGCCTGCCGCTGGCCCTGGTGACCCTGACCGGGCAATACGTGCCGGGCATGGCAGTGTTGCGTACCTCGGGCTACAACACCCCGGCGCGCTCGATCATTTCGGTCACGGCAATCGGTTCGATCCTGATGGCGCCCTTCGGCTCCCACGGTTTCAACCTCGCGGCCATTACCGCCGCCATCTGCACCGGTCGCGAAGCCCATGAAGATCGCGACAAGCGCTATATCGCCGGGATCGCCTGCGGGGTGTTCTACATCCTGATGGGTACCTTCGGCGCGACCCTGGCCTCGGTGTTTTCCGCCTTGCCCAAAGAGTTGATTGCCTCCCTCGCCGGCCTGGCCCTGTTCGGGGCGATCAGCGCCGGGCTGACCGGCGCCATGGCTGACGAGAAACAACGTGAAGCGGCGCTGATCACCTTCCTGGTCACGGCATCGGGCATGAGTTTCCTCGGGCTGGCCGCTGCATTCTGGGGGCTGATCTTCGGGCTTGTAGCGCATTTCGTACTGACCTATACCCGGGAACGCAAAGCCACCTCCGTCACCGAGGGCAGCCGACCATGATCGCTCGTTACGACTCCATTGTGGTCGGCGGCGGACTGTTACACGCATCACCGCATCTCGCGCCAGCCTCCGTGGC
>NZ_JBGCUL010000982.1:0-1625 GCF_054177685.1 Pseudomonas sp. P5_A2_2 | reverse complement strand
GTGGTGTCGATGGCGTCGGCGTACTTGGTCACTACCCGCAGGCGCAATTTTCCGTCGTCCAGCAGCAGGTCCATGCCCGGCTCCAGTGCGGCGATGATTTCCGGGTGCGGCAGGTTGACCCRGCGCTCATCGCCCGGCGTGGCATCCAGGTCCAGGCGCAAGGCCTGGCCGCGCACCAGTTGCACCTTGCCTTCGGCAAACTTGCCGACCCGCAGTTTCGGGCCTTGCAGGTCCATCAGAATGCCCAATGGATAATTCAGCTGGCGCTCGACTTCACGGATCCACTGAAAACGCTGGGCGTGGTCGGCGTGATCGCCGTGGCTGAAGTTCAGGCGGAAGATGTTGACCCCGGCCAGCACCAGCTCACGGATGGCGTCGATGCCGTCGGTAGCCGGGCCGAGGGTGGCGAGGATTTTGACCTTTTTATCAGGCGTCATGTTTGGTGCTCTCAAGGATCAGAATGGCGCGGAAGTCGTTGACGTTGGTGCGGGTCGGCTCGGTGACGATCAGGGCGTCCAGCGCCTCGAAGTAGCCGTAACCGTTGTTGTTGTCCAACTCGTCGCTGGCGCTCAGACCCTTTGCTGCAGCGCGGGCGTAGCTGTCCGGGGTCATGATCGCACCGGCGTTGTCTTCGGAGCCGTCGATGCCGTCGGTGTCGCCGGCCAGCGCGTAGACGCCGGACAGCCCTTTGAGGCTGTCGGTCAGACTCAGCAGGAACTCGGCGTTGCGCCCGCCACGGCCATTGCCGCGCACGGTGACGGTAGTTTCACCGCCCGAGAGAATCACGCAGGGCGCCGCCAGCGGTTGGCCGTGCAGTACGATTTGTCGTGCGATGCCGGCGTGGACTTTCGCCACCTCGCGTGATTCGCCTTCAAGGTCACCGAGGATCAGCGGACTGAACCCGGCCTGACGGCATTTCACTGCCGCCGCTTCAAGGGATTGCTGCGGGCGGGCGATCAACTGGAAATGACTGCGGGCCAGGCTCGGGTCGCCGGGTTTGACCGTCTCCGACTCGGGGCTTTGCAGCCAGGCGCGCACCGAGGCCGGAACCTCGATGGCGTAGCGTTTGAGGATCGCCAGAGCTTCCGCCGACGTGCTCGGGTCGGCCACGGTAGGGCCGGAGGCGATGACCGTGGCGAGGTCGCCCGGCACATCGGAAATCGCGTAGGTGTAGACAGTGGCCGGCCAGCAGGCCTTGCCCAGGCGGCCGCCCTTGATCGCCGAGAGGTGCTTGCGCACGCAGTTCATCTCGCCGATGGTCGCGCCCGACTTGAGCAGGGCTTTGTTGATCGACTGCTTGTCGGCCAGGGTGATGCCGACCGCCGGCAGGGCCAGCAGGGCAGAGCCACCGCCGGAGAGCAGGAAGATCACGCGGTCGTTTTCGCTGAGGTMGCTGACCAGTTYCAGCACGCGCTTGGCCACGGCCAGGCCAGCAGCGTCCGGCACCGGATGCGCGGCTTCGACCACTTCGATTTTTTCGCAAGGGGCGCCGTGACCGTAGCGGGTCACCACCAGGCCAGAGACTTCACCCTGCCAGCAGCGCTCGACCACTTGGGCCATGGCGGCGGCGGCTTTGCCGGCGCCAATGACGATCACGCGACCGCTGCGGTCGGCAGGCAAATGGG
>NZ_JBGCUL010000981.1:0-1625 GCF_054177685.1 Pseudomonas sp. P5_A2_2 | reverse complement strand
CGGGAGGAGCATATGGAGYACAGCATTCTGCTGGTCGAGGATGACGAAATTCTCGCCGAGAATATTCAGAATTACCTGGAGCGCAAGGGCTTCGAGGTGACCGTTTGCCACTCGGCCGAAGATGCACTGGAGCAATTGGGCTCCTTCGCTCCTGACGTGGTACTGACCGACAACTCGTTGCCGGGCATGAGTGGTCACGAGCTGATCCAGAGGCTGCGCGTCAGCGCGCCGGATCTGAAAGTGATCATGATGACCGGCTACGGCAACGTCGAAGACGCCGTGGTGGCGATGAAAGAGGGCGCCTTTCACTACGTCACCAAACCGGTGGCCCTGCCGGAGCTCAAGCAGCTGCTGGACAAGGCCCTGGCTACTGACCGCATGGAGCGCACACTGTCGTTTTACCAGGAGCGCGAAGCCCAGAAGTCGGGGTTGCAGGCGCTGATTGGCGAGTCGGCACCGATGGTGTATCTCAAGGGCACCATCAGCCAGTTGCTCGACGCCKAACGGCGGATGGCCAACAGTGATCTGCCACCGGTCCTGGTGGAAGGCGAGACCGGCACCGGCAAGGAACTGGTGGCCCGGGCCTTGCACTTCGACGGCTCGCGCGCCAAAGGCCCGTTCATTGAATTCAACTGCGCTTCGATCCCGTCCAATCTGGTGGAATCGGAACTGTTCGGCCACGAGAAGGGCGCCTTCACCGACGCCAAGGACCGTCGCATGGGGCTGGTGGAAGCGGCCGATGGCGGCACGCTGTTCCTCGATGAAATCGGTGAAATGGATCTGCTGTTGCAAGCCAAGCTGCTGAAACTGCTGGAAGACCGGACCATTCGCCGGGTCGGTTCGGTGAAGGAGCGCAAGGTCGATCTACGGGTGATCAGCGCCACCAACTGCAATCTCGAGCAAATGGTCCAGCAAGGCAAATTCCGCCGCGACCTGTTTTTCCGCCTGCGCATCATTTCGATCAAGGTGCCGCGCCTGTATGCCCGTGGCTCCGATATCCTGCTGCTGGCCCGGCACTTCCTGAGGCTGCATGGCAAACGCTACGGCAAGCCGAACCTGCATTTCAGCAATCAGGCCGAAGATTTACTGCTCAGCTACAGCTGGCCGGGCAACGTGCGGGAATTGCGCAACATGCTGGAACAAACCGTGTTACTGGCGCAAAGCGACACCATCGCCGCCCATCAGTTGAACGTCTGCCTGAGCCTGGTGGATGATCCACCGATGTTTCATCCCGAGCCGCAACATTTCAGCGAGCCACGTCCGACCAACGGTAACGGTAACGGTAGCGAATCCACGAATCTGCCGGAAGTGGAGCGTGACATGGTGCGCAAGATGCTCGACAAGACCGACTGGAATGTCACCAAATCGGCACGCCTGCTGGGACTCAGCCGCGACATGTTGCGCTACCGGATCGAAAAACTCGGCCTCTGCCGCCCGGACAAACGGCAGTGGTAGGGAAACTGATTGAGAACGCCCCCTGGTGCTCACTGCAACATCGGGCCTTGCCTCAGGCAGGACAGCACGCAACCGGAGTCCTGGACTTCCTGGTTCACGTAGACGCCATGTTCCGGATCGTAGGTGCGGACAAACACGCGAACCGTGGCGTCGGCCACGGTCGGCAGGCG
>NZ_JBGCUL010000980.1:0-1628 GCF_054177685.1 Pseudomonas sp. P5_A2_2 | reverse complement strand
GGTTGTAACTTTATTGTTGAATACCATTTTGAATACCGTTTTTCGAAGGATCACCCAAGCAGTAGTGTATAGATTGGTTTGGTTGCGGGAACTGTCCCGCAGGTGTGAACTGCCTGAACGAGCAAGGGACGGCCTATCTGGATTTCCATCATTCCATGAGCGTACTGGTTGCTCGGATTCGTCAGCTGATCAGCAGCAAGAGGTACAAGCGCAAGGCGGATGACCGTCGTTACGAAGCCAGTCGCCAGCAAGCCACACTCAGCGAGTACGTCAGCCAGGTGCTTGATCGTTATCCGGTATGTTCCTCCAGCGATCAACTCAGCAGATACACCGGAAAACATTCACACAAGTGCATCACCCGACGCCGGGTGTTATCCAGCAGCGCCGCGTTATTCGGTTGTTCCAGCAGGTCGGCGATCAGGTTCGCCACTTCAGCGCACTCCGCCTCGCCAAAGCCACGGGTCGTCAGTGCTGGCGTGCCAATGCGGATGCCGCTGGTGATCGCCGGTTTCTGCGGGTCCTCGGGAATCGCGTTTTTGTTTAGTGTGATGTGGGCGCTTTCCAGCAGTGCCTCGGCGTCTTTGCCGGTGATGTTCATCGAGCGCAGATCGAGCAGGAACATGTGGCAGTCGGTGCCGCCCGACACCACCCGCAGGCCGCGCCGGGTGAGGACGTTCGCCATGGTCCTGGCATTGTTGATCACCCGATGCTGATAGTGCTTGAACTCATCCCCGAGGGCTTCGTTGAACGCCACGGCTTTGGCCGCGATGACGTGCATCAGCGGCCCACCCTGGTAAACCGGGAAAATCGTCTTGTCGAGCAGCGCGGCGTACTCGCGCTTGGCCAGGATCAAGCCGCCCCGTGGGCCGCGCAAGGTTTTGTGGGTGGTGGAGGTGACGAAGTCGGCAATGCCGACCGGCGAGGGGTAGAGGCCGGCCGCAATCAGCCCGGCGTAGTGCGCCATATCGACCATCAGGTAAGCCCCGATCTCATCGCAGATGTTGCGAAAACGCTGGAAGTCGATGGTTCTGGAGTACGCCGAGGCGCCGGCAATGATCATTTTCGGCCGGTGTTCCCGGGCCAGGACTTCCATCTCGGCATAGTCGAGGGTTTCGCTGTATGGCTCCAGGCCGTAGGAGAACGCGGTGTAGAGCTTGCCGGAGAAGTTCACCGAGGCGCCATGGGTCAGGTGCCCGCCATGGGCCAGGGACATGCCCAGGATGGTGTCGCCGGGGTTGAGCACCGCGAGAAACACCGCCTGGTTGGCTTGGGAACCGGAGTGCGGCTGGACGTTGGCATAGTCGCACCCAAAGAGTTTGCAGGCGCGTTCGATGGCGAGGGTTTCAATTTCGTCGACCACCTTGCAACCGCCGTAATACCGCTTGCCCGGGTAACCTTCGGCGTACTTGTTGGTTAGCACCGAACCCTGGGCTTCCAGCACTTCTTCGCTGACGTAGTTTTCCGAAGCGATCAGCTCCAGATGAGTTTCCTGGCGGTTGCGTTCACGGCCGATCAGGCGGGCGATGACGGGGTCGAAATTCTGCAGGCTCATGGAATCATTCCTTGGATAAGTGCTTCGGCCACGGAGGCTGGCGCGAGATGCGGTGATGCGTGTAACAGTCCGTCGC
>NZ_JBGCUL010000979.1:0-1631 GCF_054177685.1 Pseudomonas sp. P5_A2_2 | reverse complement strand
TGGCTGCAGTGCTCAGTATGGTACTGTTCGCCGCAATCCTGAACGTAGCCTTCTGGGAAAAGCATCGTAATGAAAGAAAAGCCAGTAACCCCAAGCATTTGGTCCGAATCTCGCCGTCCTCGCATACACCCTACGCGGGTTGAGGAGGTGCCTAAGGGTACTGATGGGCAAGGGCTTGTGGGTGATTCATCCAGCCCTAGCACAGACACACATCGTTCGGTGTTTCAGCAAGACTATGATCGTTTGCTTTTCTCCACTCCGGTTCGTCGCTTGGCTGATAAAACTCAGGTCTGGCCCATGGAAGAGAATGATGGTGTGCGTACTCGTTTAACGCATTCCCATGAGGTCTCCAACCTGGCACGCTCGATTGGCGCGCGTGCATACAAGGGGGCTCGTGACGCTTTCAGGCAGCATGGCTGTGGTGACGATAGTCTCGCTGAGATTATTAACCCTCTGTTGCTGTCAATAGGTCTTGGGCACGATCTAGGTAACCCTCCGTTTGGGCACCAAGGCGAGGTGGCTATTGGCCACTGGTTTGAGCAACGTAAGGGCTGGATTTTTACTAATATCAAGGAAGGTGAGGGACTCTTGGACGCTCCAGTTCCACAGGAGTACTGGCCTGAGTTTATTGAATTTGATGGCAATCCACAGAGCCTTCGTCTCTTAACCAGGCTGCAGACCCATATTGACGGACTTGGGCTTGACTTGTCTGCTGCCACCTTGGCTGCAGGACTGAAATACCCTGTGAGTTACTTAAATAGGGATAAAGATGATCCCGTTATAAAAAAAGGTGGTTACTTCGAGTCTGAAAAAGACTTGGTTGACTGGATTAGAGAGCAGACCGGATTGGAGGAAGGACAACGTCACCCTCTGACTTGGATTATGGAGGCGTGTGACGATATCGCTTACTCCGTTTTGGATGTTGATGATGTCCTTAAAAAGGGGATCATGTCTCCAGATGATGTGCTGGTTATACTGCGCCAAAAAATTAGCACTGATGGCGTGATTGGTAAAATTCAAGAAAAATTCAAGGATATTGAGTCCCGTCTTTTTTCTCCGGAGATTCAGCGCGATATTAAAATTGAATATCTACGGGCGTACCTTATCGAAAGCCTGATTGAGCACGCGAGCAAAACATTTATAGAGAATGTGCCTGCCATCTTTGGTTTTAAGTCAATGAAACCCTTGATGGATGATAGTCGGCTTTGCGAGGTGCTGAAGAGCGTTGCGCAGCAGAATGCCTTCAATCATTCATCTGTACTACGTATGGAGGCATTGGGTTCAGCGGCCATCGACGGCTTGATGACAGTGCTATGGGAAGCTATCTCTTATCGTAAGAAATTTGATGAAATTCGATCAAAGCGACTGGGGGCTCGTGCTAAGTATGTATTCTCATTGATAAGTCCGAATTATATTGAGCAAGCCGACAAATATATAAATTCATCAGAAATAGCGTCGGTGTTGCGCTATCGTGAGCTTCGCCTACTTACAGATATGGTATCAGGAATGACTGATACTTTTGCCATGCGCCTCTGGAAAGATATTAAGGTGATGCCTGATGCCAATTGCGCCTAATCAATCTGCTTTAAAGCGCCGATTGGATCGATATCTCTGGGCTAATAGATCTGGAG
>NZ_JBGCUL010000978.1:0-1631 GCF_054177685.1 Pseudomonas sp. P5_A2_2 | reverse complement strand
AAACATGGCCGAGCTGATTGGTCTGGCGCGAGTGCGTGCGCCGGATCTGCCGATCTTCGCCTTGGGCGAAACAGTGACCCTGGAAAATGCGCCTGCCGACGCCATGGCCGAGCTCAATCAGTTGCGCGGCATTCTTTACCTGTTTGAAGACACGGTGCCCTTTCTCG
Organism: Pseudomonas sp. P5_A2_2; assembly: GCF_054177685.1. NCBI lineage: Bacteria > Pseudomonadati > Pseudomonadota > Gammaproteobacteria > Pseudomonadales > Pseudomonadaceae > Pseudomonas > Pseudomonas sp. P5_A2_2. The sequence goes on along the minus strand of NZ_JBGCUL010000978.1, from coordinate 1,464 downwards.
CCCGACAGGTGGCCCGCGCCGCGCGCAAATACCTCGATGGCCTGTTGCCGCCGTTTTTCAAGGCGTTGGTGCAACACACGGCGGACTCCAACTATTCGTGGCACACCCCCGGTCACGGCGGTGGCGTGGCGTATCACAAGAGTCCGGTCGGGCAGGCGTTTCACCAGTTTTTCGGGGAAAACACCCTGCGCTCGGATCTTTCGGTGTCGGTGCCGGAGCTCGGCTCTTTACTCGATCACACCGGTCCCCTGGCTGAAGCCGAGGCCCGTGCAGCACGTAATTTCGGCGCCGATCACACCTTTTTCGTGATCAATGGCACGTCCACGGCCAACAAGATTGTCTGGCACTCGGCGGTCGCCCGCGATGACCTGGTGCTGGTGGATCGCAATTGCCACAAGTCGGTGCTGCACTCGATCATCATGACCGGCGCGATCCCGCTGTACTTGTGTCCGGAGCGTAATGAGCTGGGGATCATAGGCCCGATTCCCCTGAGTGAGTTCAGCCGTGAATCGATCCAGGCCAAGATCGACGCCAGTCCGCTGACCAAGGGGCGTTCACCGAAGGTCAAACTCGCCGTAGTGACCAATTCGACCTATGACGGCCTCTGCTACAACGCGGAGCTGATCAGGCAGCAACTGGGCAATAGCGTTGAGGTGCTGCACTTCGACGAGGCCTGGTACGCCTATGCGGCGTTTCATGAGTTTTTTGCCGGGCGCTACGGCATGGATACGTCCCGTGATGAAGACAGCCCGTTGGTGTTTACCACCCACTCCACCCACAAGTTGCTGGCGGCTTTCAGTCAGGCGTCGATGATTCACGTGCGCGATGGCGGCGCGCGGCAACTGGACCGGGATCGCTTCAACGAAGCGTTCATGATGCACATCTCGACTTCGCCGCAGTACGGCATCATCGCCTCGCTGGATGTGGCTTCGGCGATGATGGAAGGGCCGGCCGGGCGTTCGCTGTTGCAGGAAATGTTCGACGAAGCCCTGAGTTTTCGCCGGGCGCTGGCTAATTTGAGACAGCACATTGCTGCTGATGACTGGTGGTTTTCGATCTGGCAACCGCCGTCGGCGGAAGGTATCGAGCGGGTCGTCACCGAGGATTGGTTGCTGCAGCCCGATGCCGACTGGCATGGCTTTGGCGGCGTGACCGACGATTATGTGCTGCTCGACCCGATCAAGGTCACGCTGGTGATGCCTGGATTGACGGCCGGTGGCGCCCTCAGTGAGCGAGGGATTCCGGCGGCAGTGGTCAGCAAGTTCCTTTGGGAGCGTGGCCTGGTGGTCGAGAAGACCGGGCTGTATTCGTTCCTGGTGTTGTTCTCCATGGGCATCACCAAGGGCAAGTGGAGCACGCTGCTAACCGAACTGCTGGAGTTCAAGCGCAGCTACGACGCCAACGTCAGTCTGACCAGTTGCCTGCCCTGTGTGGCGCAAGAGAATGTCGCGCGCTATCAGGGCA
>NZ_JBGCUL010000977.1:0-1632 GCF_054177685.1 Pseudomonas sp. P5_A2_2 | reverse complement strand
GCGTAGCACGCCCCAGTGGATACCGTTCTCAAACTCAAAGCGGACTACGTGTACAGCAGACATTGAAGGTACTCCTGGAGCAGCGTTTGTCCCGCGCTCGATGGCGCGAGAACTGTGGTGTTGTTCTGAGGGTGGGCTGGCGACGCTGTAGATCAACGAGCCGCCGGCGATCAAGGCACCGGCTTTGAGCACGTCTCGCCGGCCATATCGTGTAGCGTTGGCCGACATGGCAGCCGCTCTACCCGAACATCCGCATCAGCGTGATCAACTTGCCAATCGTCAAGTCAGGGCTGCGCCGCAGGTTGCGGATCAGGGCTCGTACATTGCTGAAGCTCATCTTGGGTTTGGTAAAACTCTTGGGCATGCGCTGCCCCCACTGCGCCATTGCCTCGGGACTCACGGGATGGATGCCCACAGGTTGTATGGCGGTAAAGATATCCCCGTCGCAGTAGTGCTCGTGCTTATCACCCCAAGGGTCTTGCCAGTAATCGAAGATCTGACTGCCCAGGATGTGCCGGCCGATTCCCCATGAGTGCTCCCAACCCCRCTCTCGCAGGACCCGTTGCCCCATGCCCACCGCGTCGGCATCGACAACTTCATAGGCGCTATGGCTATAGGTCGCCATGAACCCCTGGGCGATCGCGAGCGTATGGTGATCCGCAGGCCTGTCACCGAGATCAAGGCGCATGAAGGCGACGATGGGGGTGCCGTCAGGGAGTACTTGCACATCGCTGGGAATGAACCCGAAATGCCGGGTGTACCAGGCACAGGTCGCCTGATAGTCGGCCACTTCAATGACGATGTGACCCAGCTTGATTACTTCAGGCGGTGCAATCGGCGGGCGCTGCGTGGCGTTGATTCGCGATTGCTCTTGCGCCAGATTCCAGGGAAGTGGGGCTCTGTGTACCAGGGTTTTACCTGGCGTCTGGCCACAAACCGCTTCGACGGTAAACCCTGAAGGATCGGTCAGTCTGAGGTAATGCCCGCCGCCAGGATGTGTCGATGTCTCGATCGATGATGCACCTGGAATTTGCGTCAGCTTTTCCAGATCCTCGAGCGATTGGACTGCCAGCCCGAACCCGACAAAGCATGCATTTTCTGCACGGTGGACACGGTAACAATAGGGAGCCGGTTCAGTGCCGCGCAGATAGAGCGTTTCGGCGTTCTGATGACTGACGGCCAGGCCGAAGTCTGTCAGGAAATGCGCCGCCTCATTCAAGTCTGGCCTTTGAAAGATCAGGTGAGTCAGACCTTGGGCTTTAACCGTCGGTTGCGGATACCGGACAGGCTGTTGTGTTGCCAACTGGGGCATTTGATTTTTGTTATTCATTGTTCTTGTTTTCCAGTTTTTAGGGCAAAGCGATCCCTGAACCCCTGAAAACGCCAGGGGTTTTTCGTTGTTTCGGTTACCGCGCTTAGTCGATAGGAGGAAGTGCCGGYAACTCTACGGTCGCCAGCGCTCTAGCCTCCTCCAAAGGCACACCCAAGGCACGCAGCACGAGTTCAGCCGTATCAGATCCCGATTCGCGCCACGTTCTGTGCCCTTCCAGCACCAGAAAAATCGAGCCCAGGACGCTGCTCGAAATCAGCGTCAGCACTGAGAGCAATTGCTCCTGCGCAAACGTATAGCGT
>NZ_JBGCUL010000035.1:0-16822 GCF_054177685.1 Pseudomonas sp. P5_A2_2 | reverse complement strand
GGACTTGAGGACGCCGCGGGGTATCAGATTCCCCGCGTAATCGTTAACGACCATCGCGAGCAGGCTCGCTCCTACAAGGGGGCTCGCATTATTCGCCGAGAATCTGCCCCACGGTCGGGTCCTTGAACAGGCGGGTCAATGCATCACTGAGCACATCGCTGACCAGCTTGGTGTTGGTTTCCTGGTTCGGCGCCATACCGAAGCGCTGGTCCAGGGACGAACCATAACGGCCGCTGTAGCGACGGTTGGCGTTCTGCACATCGGAGCGGAAGGTCGCGCCGATGGTGGCTTCGGTCACGTACATGCCTTCCTTGGGCGACTGGTACTTCAACTCCACCAGGGTCACGGTCAGTTGCGGTGCATTCATGGCATTGTTCGTCGGGGTAAAGCCCAACAGACGCACGGCGGCTTCAGCCTGGGCCTGCAGCTTCGGCAGGATCTGCGCGCCCTGCACAGTGATCGCGCTGGTCTCCGGGTACAGGCCACCACGGGTGCCCAGCGTCGGCGACGGGCGACCGTCCACTACACGCACCACGACGGGCTGGCCATGGCCGACCGGGGCCAACTGGGCGGTCAGCTTGGGTTCCGGGCTCAGTTGTTGCGGGCTGTGGGCGCAGCCAACCAGCGTCAAACTGGTCACAGTGATCAAACCGAACAACAGGCGTTGCAACATGCTCTTCTCTCCAGAATCAGGCACAAACAGGCCCGCAGTATAGCGGTGCGCCACTGCGGGGAACCAGCACCTCACAGTGTTTGATGAAATCTCTGACAAACCCTTGGGAAAGCAGTTCATGTCACATATCTGTCATCGCCCATACACTTGCACGTAACGGCTAGTGGGCTATTTTCACCGTAGCCACCCCACAAGGTACTCCAGCATGCGCCACCTGATCTCTCTGTTCGCGCCACGCCCACTGCATCGCTGCTTCGCCCTGCTCGACCGCAATGGCCACTGCCAGGCCTTCAAACAGTGCAGCCTCCAGCCCATGGGCGATGGCTGGGTTGAAATCGAAGAGATCCGCCTGAACTGGCTGGATCAACCGCTGCCTGCCGGCGCCCGGGTCGTTTCGCAGCAGCTACAACCACGCTCGCGTGCACAGCAAATGATGACGACCTGACCAAACACCTAATAAAAGTCATTAAACACGACCATTTCCCTGCGTTTCTTAGATACAATCTCCCCCCGATTATAAGGACGTCTCCTGATCGGGCCTCGCAGCATCGTCAATGCGCTTGCATTGACACCCCGCACCGCCCACAGAGAGCCGCCCACACAGATCGAGTGAAGCTGGCGCGCTTGCTGTTTTGTTGAGCAAAACCTCCACTTTTCGCGAATCTGCAGAGCTGTCATTACGCTCGGTCACTGAGCTGTTTGCCCGTTTTGCCTGCCCTGTATCCCATGGCGGCAATCCATCCGGGCACGGTGCCAGGCTGGGACAGCCCTTTTTGAGGTTCACGTCTTCAAAAGAGCGTGAAAAAAACGGGTTTTCACAACTTCACAAGAGTGTGGCGAGCAAATGAATAGTTTTGCGTCTGAACATGCACCATTAGCGTCTACAACAGCCCAACGACACAGGACCGAGTATTCCTCGAACACCGGAGCCTGAAGCCTGTCCGCTACGGATTTGGTTGCACAAACGGATGTATCGACCATAAGTCGAATTGCCTCCCGCGCGTCGAAATGAGTTCATATGGCTCATGGGCCCGGCAGGTAGCGTCCGTCGAAGTTGCGATAAATTGCGAAGATTCGGACATGGCGATCCTGCCATGGGTACCTGGGGCAACACTGACACGCCCCGTCACTCCTGGCAGCCATGCCGACAATTTGGTGCTGCAGATTTTGGAGACGCGTTAAATGGCGCATAACGAAGCAGTCGACGTAGTACTGGTTGGGGCCGGCATCATGAGTGCCACCCTTGCAGTACTGCTCAAAGAGCTCGACCCCGCGATCAAGCTGGAAGTCGTCGAGCTGATGGATTCCGGTGCCGCGGAGAGTTCCAACCCGTGGAACAACGCCGGTACCGGTCACGCCGGGCTGTGTGAGCTCAACTACACGCCGCAGGCCGCCGATGGCACCGTCGACATCAAGAAAGCCGTGCACATCAACACCCAGTTCGAGGTGTCGAAGCAGTTCTGGTCGTACCTGACCAAAAAAGGCACGTTCGGCTCGTGCAAATCGTTTATCAGCCCGGTGCCACACCTGAGTTTCGTGCAGGGCGACAGCGGCGTGTCCTTCCTCAAGGAACGCTTCAAGGTGCTGAGCAAGCACCACGCCTTCGCCGACATGGAATACACCGAAGACAAGGCCAAAATGGCCGAGTGGATGCCGCTGATGATGCCTGGCCGCGATCCTGGCGAAACCCTCGCCGCGACCCGCGTGATCAATGGCACCGACGTCAACTTCGGCGCCCTGACCAACCAGTTGCTCAAGCACCTGACCAGCGCACCCGATGCACAGGTCAAGTACTGCAAGCGCGTGACCGGCCTCAAGCGTAGCAACGGTGGCTGGACCGTCAGCATCAAGGACGTCAACAGCGGCAACACCCGTGAAGTCGATGCCAAATTCGTCTTCCTCGGCGCTGGCGGCGCGGCACTGCCGCTGCTGCAAGCCTCTGGTATCGAAGAGAGCAAAGGCTTCGGCGGCTTCCCGATCAGCGGCCAGTGGCTGCGTTGCGACAACCCGGAAGTGGTCAAGCACCACCAGGCCAAGGTCTACAGCCAGGCTGCCGTGGGTTCGCCGCCAATGTCCGTGCCGCACCTGGACACCCGCGTGGTCGAAGGCAAGAAGTCCCTGCTGTTCGGACCATACGCCGGCTTCACCACCAAGTTCCTCAAGCACGGCTCCTTCATGGACCTGCCGATGTCGGTTCGTGCCGGCAACATCGGTCCGATGCTGTCCGTGGCAAAAAACAACATGGACCTGACCAAGTACCTGGTCAGCGAAGTGATGCAGTCGATGGAGCAGCGCCTGGAATCCCTGCGTCGCTTCTACCCGCAAGCGAAAGCCGAAGACTGGCGCCTGGAAGTGGCCGGCCAACGGGTGCAAATCATCAAGAAAGACCCGAAAAAAGGCGGCATCCTGCAATTCGGTACCGAACTGGTCGCGGCCAAGGACGGTTCCCTGGCGGCACTGCTCGGCGCTTCGCCAGGTGCCTCGGTGACCGTTTCGATCATGCTTGAGCTGATCGAAAAATGCTTCCCGGGCAAAGCCAAGGGCGAATGGGCCACCAAACTGGCTGAAATCTTCCCGGCCCGGGAAAAGGTTCTGGAAACCGACGCTGCGCTGTATCGCAAGATCAACACGCAGAACAACGTTGCCCTGGAACTGGTTGAAGCCAGCAGCGAGACCGAAAGCTACGCTTGATTCGGCCTTATGAAAAACGCCCCGTTCTCACTGAGAACGGGGCGTTTTTTTATGCCTTTAAAAGATCGTTAACCGCGAGCTTTTTCAATCAGCTCGATGTAATCCTGCGCATTGCGCTGATCCTTGATCAGGGCAACGAAGTCATTGCCGTGCTCATCCTTGCCATTCAGCTCGTAACCCGCTTCGACGAAGAACGTCAGGAAACGCTCGAAATCGTCAATGCGCAGGCCACGATAGGCCTTGACCAGTTTGTGCAGGGACGGAGAAGTCGCGTCGACCGGTTCGAAATCGAGGAACAACTTGATCTGCTCATCGCCGATCTCGTCACCAATCACTTGTTTTTTATCTTTACGCATTGCCGACTCCAGCTCGCAGACATTACACAGGGCGGGCAGTTTACCCCTGCGCAGGCACAGGGCTCAACGCGGACGAGTGCTGCCGGTGTGCAGATCGGCCCAGACATGACCATTGGCGTAGCTGAGAAACTGACAATACACCGTGTCGTTGCGCAGCAAATCGATCACCACGCGGTATTGAGCGAGCGGGTAATAGAGGGTCAGGGTTTTGCTCTTGTCGTCGTAGACCGGCTTCTTCAGGCTTTTGCTTTCACCATCGAAGTTCACCAGCACCTGGCTGATGGTGGCGCCCTTGTTCAGGGATTTGCCCTTGAGACGAATCATTAAAGGCGACGTGACCGGAATCGGCTGTTGATTGGATTGACGCTGGGCACCGACTACCACCGAATAATCGGTGACTTGCATCAGTTGCTGCTGTTCGGGATCGGCATCGCGCAGCGTGAGATCGTCCGGCGGCAGGAATTGACTGTGCATGGGCGCCGGCGCGGCGGCCAGGGGCAGGCTGAGGGTCAGCAACAGGGCGGCGCAGCTGCGGATCAAATGGCTCATGACAGGTTCCGGAATCGAGGCCGGGCACTTTACCATGGGCTGAAGGAAGTGGTTCAAGTGCACAGAAACCACTGTGGGAGCGAGCTTGCTCCGGGCGGCGTTCCGACGATGACGTCGGCACATCCAGCATTAATGTGTCAGTGACATAGCCATCGCGAGCAAGCTCGCTCCCACAGGGTAGGGATCAATCGAACTGCGCGCGCATCCAGGCCTGATACTCGGCAACGCCGGGCTCGCCTTCGCGCGGCGCCCAATGCGCCAGCTCACCTTCACCGACCGGACGGTAAGGGCCGGCCTTGCATTCGAACATCAGGCTGTCGGCCTCCAGCACCACCAAACCGTGGAACACACCGGTTGGCAGGTCCACACCAACACAATCGCCACCGGCCTGAAGCACGGTCTTGCTCAGCACCGTACCGGTCTCATCGAAGATCAACACGCCCAGCCGGCCCTTGAGGACCAACAGGGTTTCGGCCTTGTTGTCGCCCAAATGCCGGTGAGGCGGGATATACGTGGACGGCTGCAACCCCACCGCCATGCGATGGCATGCGTCTTCCATCTGATGGAAGTTGTGATGCTGACGCCCCCGAGGATTGGCCGCAGCTTTCCCGGCCAGCTCGGCGAACAAGGTCTGATCCAGAAAGCGAGGCGTATCCATGTCTTACATTCCTTTAACGGCGAAAATCCCGTTGGCGTTACGCCAGTAGCCTTTGTAGTCCATACCGTAACCGAAGATGTAGCGATCGATGCACGGCAGACCGACGAAATCGGCCTTGAGGTCCGGACGGGCCTTGCGGTCGTGGTCTTTGTCGATCAGCACGGCGGTGTGCACTTTACGTGCGCCAGCGTGTTTGCAGAAGTCGATGATCGCGCCCAGGGTGTGACCTTCGTCGAGGATGTCGTCGATGATCAGCACATCACGGTCGATGAAGGACACTTCCGGCTTGGCTTTCCAGAACAGGTCACCGCCGCTGGTTTCGTTGCGATAGCGGGTGGCGTGCAGGTAGGACGCTTCCAGCGGGAAGTGCAGGTAGGTGAGCAGCTTGCCGGAGAAAATCAGCCCGCCGTTCATCACGCAGAACACCACCGGGTTGCTGTCGGCCATTTGTTCGTTGATTTGTGCACCGACGCGGGCGATGGCCGCCTCGACTTCAGCTTCGGTGTACAGGCAGTCAGCCTCTCGCATGATTTGACGGATATGCTCGAGATCAGCGGACATGGCGCTCTCCAGGGGGTTTGAGGGGAGGGACGGATTCGGAAAAGCGGGCAAAGGTACGCATCAAGCGAGGCCAGATCAAGCCTTTGTGGACTAACGTACTGTATGTCTATAGGACAACACCCTCGGATAGATTAATCTAGACCGGTTTTTTTGCCCGCCGCCGGAGCCTTTCCCAATGCCCATTCATGAGATCCGCCACCCGCTGATCCGCCATAAACTTGGCCTTATGCGCCGTGCAGACATCAGCACGAAGAATTTCCGTGAGCTCGCTCAGGAAGTCGGCGCCCTGCTGACCTATGAAGCCACCAAAGACCTGCCGCTGGAATCCTACGATATCGAAGGCTGGTGCGGCACCGTATCGGTCGAAAAAATCGCCGGCAAGAAAATCACCGTGGTGCCAATCCTGCGTGCCGGCATCGGCATGCTCGAAGGCGTACTCAGCCTGATCCCGGGCGCCAAAGTCAGCGCCGTCGGCGTGGCCCGTAACGAGGAAACCCTCGAAGCCCACACCTATCTGGAAAAACTGGTACCGGAAATCGACGAACGCCTGGCCATGATCATCGACCCGATGCTCGCCACCGGCGGCTCGATGGTTGCCACCATCGACCTGCTGAAAAAAGCCGGCTGCAAGGACATCCGCGCCATGGTGCTGGTCGCCGCGCCAGAAGGCATCGCCGCCGTAGAGAAAGCTCACCCGGACGTGATCATCTACACCGCTTCCATTGATCAAAAACTGAACGAACACGGCTACATCATCCCAGGGCTTGGCGATGCCGGTGACAAGATCTTCGGCACCAAGCAGAAGGACGCGTGAGCATGCAGCAAGAGTTCAACGATCCGCTCTGGCGCACGGTGCTGTCCGGCGCACAGATGCTGTTCGTGGCCTTCGGCGCCCTGGTGTTGATGCCGCTGATCACCGGCCTTGACCCGAACGTGGCGCTGTTCACGGCCGGCCTGGGGACGATCCTGTTCCARATCGTCACCGGGCGTCAGGTGCCGGTGTTCCTGGCATCGAGCTTTGCCTTCATCACCCCGATCATTCTCGCCAAGGGCCAATTCGGCCTCGCCGCGACCATGGGCGGTGTGATGGCGGCGGGTTTCGTCTATACCTTCCTCGGCCTCGCGGTGAAGATCAAAGGCACCGGTTTCATCGACCGCCTGCTACCGCCGGTAGTGATCGGACCGGTGATCATCTCGATTGGCCTGGCCATGGCGCCGATTGCCGCCAACATGGCCATGGGCAAGGCCGGCGACGGCAGTGAATTGATTCATTACCAGACGGCGATGATGATCTCGATGCCCGCACTGCTGACTACGCTGATCGTCGCGGTTTTCGGCAAGGGCATCTTCCGCCTGGTGCCGATCATCTCTGGCGTGCTGGTCGGTTTTGCCATGGCGTTCTATTTCGGCGTGGTCGATACCGCGAAGATTGCAGCGGCACCATGGTTCGCCATCCCGAACTTCACCGCGCCGGAATTCAACTGGCAGGCGATTCTGTTCATCGTTCCGGTGGCCCTCGCCCCGGCCATCGAACACATCGGCGGCGTGATTGCCGTGGGCAGCGTGACCGGTCGCGATTACCTGAAGAAGCCTGGCCTGCACCGTACCCTGCTCGGCGACGGCATTGCCACCACGGCGGCAGGTCTGTTCGGCGGCCCGCCCAACACCACCTACGCCGAAGTGACCGGCGCAGTCATGCTGACCAAGAACTACAACCCGAAAATCATGACCTGGGCGGCGATCTTCGCCATCAGCCTGGCGTTCATCGGCAAGTTCGGTGCACTGTTGCAAAGCATTCCGGTACCGGTGATGGGCGGGATTCTCTGCCTGTTGTTCGGTTCGATTGCGGCGGTGGGGATGAACACACTGATCCGCCACAAGATCGATCTGGCCGAGGCGCGCAATCTGGTGATTGTTTCGGTGACCCTGGTGTTCGGGATCGGCGGCGTGCTGATCGGCACCGGCACCGGGCCGGACGATTTCGGCCTCAAGGGCATCGCGCTGTGCGCAGTGGTGGCGATTGGCTTGAACCTGATCCTGCCGGGAAATGACAGCTGGAAGCACAAGAAAGCGCATGAGCCGCTGCTGTAATGCTTCAAGAGCTTTGTTGTTAATGAAATAGCTTTCGCGAGCAGGCTCGCTCCCACAGGAGATTTGTGAACAACACAAATCAAAATGTGGGAGCGAGCCTGCTCGCGATGCTTTAAAGCGCCAACGGTGCCCTTTCGCACAACGCACTCAACGCCCGCGCCCAGTGCGGATCATCGTTTAGGCACGGCACCAGCACCAACTCCTCTCCCCCTGCAGCGCGGAATTGCTCCTTGCCGCGATCACCAATCTCCTCCAGTGTCTCGAYGCAATCGGCAACGAACGCCGGGCACATCACCAGAATCTTTTTCACGCCGCTTTTGGCCAACTCATCGAGACGCGCTTCGGTGTAGGGTTCGATCCATTTGGCCCGCCCCAGACGCGACTGGAACGACACCGACCACTTGCCCTCCGGCAGCCCCAAACGCTTGGCGACCTCTGCCGCCGTGCGCAGGCATTGGCCGCGATAACAGGTGGCGACCACCTCCGGCGGCGCCCCGGCGCAGCAATCACCGCCACCCTCGAAGCTGTGACCGGGGTTGAGCTTCTTCAGATGCCGTTCCGGCAAGCCGTGAAAGCTCATCAGCAAATGATCGAAATCCTGCTCCAGGTAGGACCTGGTCGTGGCCACCAGCGCATCGAGGTATTCCGGTTGGTCGTAGAACGGTTGCAGCACCGACAGCTGTACGTCGAGGTTTTTCTCGCACACCACGCGTTTGGCTTCCGCGATGACCGTGGTGGTGGTGCTGTCAGCGAACTGTGGATATAGCGGCGCCAGCGTGATTCGCTTGTGCCCCGCGGCAACCATGCGAACCAGTGTCGATTCGATCGAAGGCTCGCCGTAACGCATGRCCAGTTCGACCGGGCCGTGGTGCCACTGGTCAGTCATGGCTTGTTGCAGACGACGACTGAGTACCACCAGCGGCGAGCCCTCGTCCCACCAGATCGAGGCATAAGCATGAGCCGACTGCTCGGGACGCTTGATCAGGATCAGCGATACCAGCAAGCGTCGAACCGGCCATGGCAGGTCGATCACGTACGGGTCCATCAGAAATTGATTGAGGTAGCTGCGCACATCCGCCACCGAGGTGGAGGCAGGTGAACCCAGGTTGACCAGAAGCAACGCGTGATCGGTCATGCAACGTCCTATTTCAAAGGCGACCGGACAGATCGTCCAGAGCCGCGCGCAATTCCGTGAACTGAAAAGTGAAACCAGCCTGTAACAATCGCACCGGGGTGGCGCGCTGGCCGCCCAGCAACAGCAAGGACAACTCGCCCAACCCAACCCTCAATGCGAAGGCCGGCATCGGCATGAACGCCGGGCGATGCAGCACGTCGCCCAACGCCTTGGCAAACTCGCGGTTGCGCACCGGTTTGGGCGCGCACGCATTATAGGGACCGCTGGCCTCGTTGCGATGCAGAAGAAAATCAATGAGGGCGATTTGATCGTCGATATGAATCCACGGCATCCACTGCCGGCCGTTGCCGATCGGCCCTCCCAGACCCAGTTTGAACGGCAGTAACAGCCGCGACAAAAAGCCGCCCTCCGCCGACAGCACCAACCCGGTACGGATGTGAATGACGCGAATGCCCATCGCTTCGGCCCGCTGTGCAGTCTCCTCCCAGGCGATGCATAACTGGCTGGCGAAGTCTTCACTGACCGGCCCCGAATCCTCGGTCAGTTCACGCTCGCCGCCGTCGCCATACCAGCCGACAGCCGAACCGGAAATCAAGACCCGGGGTTTATGCTCGCGACTTTCGAGCCACGCCAGCAAGGTTTCGGTGAGGGTGATGCGGCTGCTCCACAACAAGGCTTTACGCTTGTGCGTCCAGAGTCGGTCGGCAATCGGCGCTCCGGCCAGATTGACGATCGCATCCACCGGCTCCTGCCCCAGATCCCCCAACCGGGCAATTCCACGCACTTGGGCACCACATATTTTCGCGACTTTTCCAGGCTGACGACTCCAGACTGTCAGGCGATATCCCTGAGCCGACCAGTGCCGGCAAAGTTGACGTCCTATCAAACCAGTACCGCCGGTCAGCAATATGTGCATGACTTCTTCCTCGCGTGGCGTTTTACCCTGTCCATTAGTCTATTTTTATAAGCAGGGATCTTTGGTATCGAGCAGGCTCTATGTTTAACAATAGGCCAAGCTGTCAGAACAAGAACGCTAAAAGTTATACCAATAAACAATATTGTACAGGTTTGAACCCCGGCGTAGTCTGTACAGAAAGGTAAACGAGGCCCCTATGACTGTACCTATCGCAATCATTGGCACCGGCATCGCCGGACTCTCCGCCGCCCAGGCTCTGACTGACCTCGGGCRTGTGGTTCAATTATTCGATAAAAGCCGCGGCAGTGGCGGGCGCATGTCGAGCAAGCGCAGCGATGCGGGAGCGCTGGACATGGGCGCGCAGTATTTCACCGCCCGTGACCGGCGCTTTGTCACCGAAGTCCAGCGCTGGCAAGCCAAGGGTTGGGTCGCTGAATGGACGCCGCAGCTGTACACCTATCATGGCGGCCAGCTTAACCTGTCGCCGGACGAGCAGACCCGCTGGGTCGGCACGCCGCATATGAGTGCCATCACCCGCGCCCTGCTCGGTGACCTTGAAGTGCATTTCGCCTGCCGTATCACCGAGGTCTATCGCGGTGAAGAGCACTGGCACCTACAGGACGCCGAGGGTTTCACCCACGGACCGTTCAGCCACGTGGTCATCGCCACGCCGGCCCCACAGGCCACGGCTCTGCTGGCAACAACGCCGAAACTCGCGGGTGCCGCCGCCGGGGTGAAAATGGACCCGACCTGGGCCATCGCCCTGGCCTTCGAAACGCCGCTGGAAACGCCCATGGAAGGCTGCTTCGTCCAGGACAGCCCACTCGACTGGCTGGCCCGCAACCGCAGCAAACCCGGACGCGACAACACCCTCGACACCTGGGTGCTGCACGCCACCAGCGCCTGGAGTCGCCAGCACATTGATCTGTCCAAGGAAGCCGTGATCGAACAACTGCATGGCGCCTTCGCCGAACTGCTGCACGATTCCATGCCCGCACCGACCTTCAGCCTCGCCCACCGCTGGCTTTACGCCCGCCCCGCCAGCAGTCACGAATGGGGCACCCTGGCCGATGCCGACCTGGGGCTGTACGCCTGTGGCGACTGGTGCCTTTCCGGACGCGTCGAAGGGGCCTGGCTCAGCGGTCAGGAAGCCGCCCGCCGCTTGCATGAACACCTGCAGTAAAGAGCATCAATCCGAGCAAATCGCTGCTGTCGCCTTGGCAGCAGTCGTCAGAAAACCTGTACATAAAATTTGACTTGTACAACTTCGAATCTATGATGAAGTTATCTTGTACAGACTCGAATGTTTGTACAGGTTCAGATTCGAGGTGCTCCGATGCCCCACGCCCCCGCCAAACCGAAAATCGCCATCAGCGCCTGCCTGCTGCACCCGGACTTGCCGGTGGAGGAAGACGGCCGGCTCAACGATCCGGCGCTGCGGGAAAACTTCCTCACCCGCATGTTCGCCTATGGCGCCTGGCAGCAGTTGTGCCAGGAAGGCTTGACCCGTCGCGGTCTCACGGACTTTCACTCGCGCTACAAGTACCTGCTGATGGCCCACAACCCGGTGCAATACAAAACCCTGGGCCGCCTACTGGGCAACATGAGCCATACCGATCCGCAGGAACTCGGCCCACGCTATTTCAGCGAACTGATGGTTGCGCTGAAAAAATGCGCCACCCGCCGCACTCACACCAACGTCCTGCAACACCTCAGTGGCTACCTGAAACAGGCCATCAGCGGCGAAGACAAGCAGGAAGTGCAGCACGTGATCAACCAGTACCGCCTGGGCATCGTGCCGCTGGTGGTGCCGCTGACGCTGCTCAAACATCACTTTCGCCAACACCCCGATCCGTACATCGCACAGCAGGTTTACCTGCAACCGCACCCGGAAAACCTCAGCCTGCGAAACGCCATCTGATGAAAAAAGCACTCGACACCAGCGCCCGCGAAGACCTCGGCGATGACTTTCAAAAGGCACTGGACGAAGGCTGGCTGCCGATCCGTGAAGTGGCGCGGCAAACCGGGGTCAATGCCGTGACCTTGCGCGCCTGGGAACGGCGCTACGGTCTGATCGTGCCGCTGCGCACGCCCAAGGGCCATCGGTTGTTCTCGGCCGACCACGTACAACGCATCCAGACCATCCTCACCTGGCTCAACCGTGGCGTTGCCGTCAGCCAGGTCAAGCCATTGCTCGACACACCGCAAGCCTTCAGTGTTTCCGTCGATAACGATTGGTACGCGTTGCTGCAAACGTTGCTGCAGGCGGTCAGCCGATTGCAGGAACGTACCCTGGATGACAGCGTCAATCAGGCGATGGCGCTGTATCCGCCGCGAACCCTGTGCGAGCAATTGCTGATGCCCTTGCTGGCTGCTCTGGAGCAACACTGGCAAGGCCAGTTCGGGGCGCAGATGGAGCGGGGCTTTTTTTGTGCCTGGCTGCGCAGCAAGTTCGGTGCGCGCATCTACCACAACAATCGTCAGTTGCGCACTGCGCCGCTACTGCTGGTCAACCACTCGGACCTGCCCATGGAGCCACACCTTTGGCTAACGGCCTGGCTGATCAGCAGCGCGGATTGCCCGGTGGAGGTCTTCGACTGGCCGCTGCCTGTCGGCGAACTGACATTGGCGGTCGAACTTCTGCAACCCCGTGGGGTTCTGCTGTACTCAAGCAAAGCCCTGAATCTGGCGCAGCTGCCGAAACTTTTCAAAGGCATCAGTTGCCCAAAAATGATTGCCGGACCAACGGTATGCATCCACCACACCGAGTTGTCCGCAAGTACTGCCGAGATCGCTGACTTGTACCTGGCCGAAGACCCGCTGTCGGCACATCAGGCACTCGTTCAGCGCGGGCTGATTTAAATGGATCGAGTGGACACCCACATGCAATTGATCTGGCTGCGCAGCGACTTGCGCCTGCATGACAACACCGCCCTCTCGGCTGCCGCGGCTAGCGGCCCGTGCGTGGCGGTGTTTCTGCTGAGCCCGGAACAATGGCTGGAGCACGACGATGCGCCCTGCAAAGTGGACTTCTGGCTGCGTAACCTGCGCGAGTTGAGCCGCGAACTGGGTCAACTGAACATTCCCCTGCTGGTCCGCCGGGCACCTCGCTGGGATGACACCCCCAGCGTATTGCTGAACCTGTGCCGACAGTTGCAGATCGACGCTGTGTACCTCAACGAAGAGTACGGCATCCACGAATCCCGTCGCGATGCAGCCGTCACCCAGACGCTAAAGGCCGAAGGCATCGAAGTTCATCGCTACCTCGATCAATTGCTGTTCAAGCCAGGGAGCGTACTGACCCGGACCGGCACTTACTTTCAGGTCTTCAGCCAGTTCCGCAAAGTCTGCTACGAACGACTGCRCCACTCACTGCCCAGCCTGGTCCGCGCACCGCACAAACAAGCGCCGCTGAACATTGCCAGCGATGCGGTCCCCGTGAGTGTCGACGGCTTCGCAACGCCCGATGAGAACCTGCGCAACCTGTGGCCGGCGGGCGAAACCGAAGCCCGGCATCGCCTCGACAGCTTTAGCGATATGCAGATCGAGCACTATCAAAGCGAACGGGATTTCCCGGCGAAGCCCGGTACCAGTCAGCTCTCGGCCTATCTCGCCGCCGGGGTGATCTCTCCTCGCCAATGCCTGCACGCCGCCTTGAACAGCAATCAGGGTGAGTTCGAAAGCGGCAAGACCGGCGCCGTCACCTGGATCAACGAACTGCTGTGGCGCGAGTTCTACAAACACATCCTGGTGGGCTACCCACGGGTTGGCCGACACCGCGCGTTTCGTCCGGAAACCGAAGCGCTGGCCTGGCGCAACGCCCCTGAAGAACTCGCCGCCTGGCAACAGGCGCGAACCGGCTTGCCGATCATCGACGCCGCCATGCGCCAATTGCTGTCTACCGGCTGGATGCACAACCGCCTGCGCATGGTGGTGGCGATGTTTTTGACCAAAAACCTGCTGATCGACTGGCGTGAAGGCGAACGCTTTTTCATGCGTCACCTGATTGATGGCGACCTGGCGGCGAACAATGGCGGCTGGCAGTGGAGTTCCTCCACCGGCACCGACTCGGCGCCCTACTTCCGGATTTTCAACCCGCTGAGCCAGTCGGAAAAATTCGACCCCGAGGGCGTGTTCATCAAGCAATGGCTGCCGCAACTGGCCGGGTTGAATAAAAAAGACGTGCACAACCCTTCCAATCTCGGCGGTCTTTTCGGTGTTGTGGATTACCCCTCACCAATCGTCGACTTGAGTACTTCCCGTGCGCGCGCGTTGACGGCGTTCAAAAACCTGCCCTCGCGGCAATACGCCGCCGCTGGGTCATGAATTACCGCCACCGGGATCACTTCGATGCCGGGGCTTTGCATTATGAACACTTACCCGTATTGGGCCGGGCAATTACCCAACTGAAAAGGAGATTGGGATGAGTCGGACACTCGCACGACGATACTGGCTGACGGGTGCCAGCAGCGGCATCGGTGCCGCCCTGGCCGAAGAAATCCTGAAAACCGGTGCGTACCTGGCCGTGAGTTCTCGCACGCTGGGACCGCTCAAAGTCTTGTCGCTACGTTATCCGGGACAGGTGCTGGTGGTCGCCGGAGACCTGACCAACAGCCAGACCGTCCGCGAGATCGGCGAGCGGATTGCCGAGGACTGGGGCTCGCTGGAYACCGTGATACTCAACGCCGGCACCTGCGAGTACGTGGATGCCAAGCAGTTCGATGCGTCGATTGTCGAGCACGTGGTGCGTACCAACCTGTTGGCCAGCAGTTATTGCATCGACGCCGCCCTGCCTTTGCTGCGGGCCGGCACCGCACCGCATATAGTCGCCATGGCCAGTACGGTGACTTACCTGCCGCTGCCCAAGGCAGAAGCCTATGGCACCTCAAAGGTCGGGCTGCGTTACCTGTTAGAATCCCTGCGCATCGACCTGGCCCCCGAAGGCATAGAACTCACGGTGATCAACCCTGGGTTTGTCGGAACGCCGCTGAAGGAGGAAAACGAGTTTTCCATGCCCTTGAGCTGGCCGGTGGAGAAAGCCGCACGGCACATCTTCGAAAAATTCAAGGACCGTCCGCTGGAGATCGCTTTCCCGGCAGCGTTCATGGCCGCCCTCTGGCCGCTCTCCAGACGGCCGGACCAAGTGAAACTCGAGATCGGCAAACCCATGGTGCGCAGCCAGCCACCGAGCAAGGATCAACCGTGAAAAGCGCCATCATCGGCAGCGGTATCGCGGACGTTCCGATACTTGAGCGTCCGTCCGACCTTTCACACAGCACCCGGCGACTGCCTTACACTGCGCGCCATGATAACCATCCCCCATACGCAAATCGCGGAACCCGCAGTCACCTGCTCGACCTGCGCAGCCTGCTGCTGCCAGCTCGAAGTCATGCTGATCACCGATACGGGTGTGCCTGAACGGTTCATCGATACCGATGATTGGGGCGGGGAAGTCATGCTGCGCCTGGACGACGGCTGGTGTGCCGCACTGGATCGCAACACGATGATGTGCACCATCTACGAAAAACGCCCGCTGATCTGCCGGGAGTTCGAGATGGGTGCGCCGGAGTGCATCGACGAACGCCAGGGGATTTCGACGGCGTATCGCTGAACTGAAAAACAACACAGCTACTGTAGGAGCGAGCCTGCTCGCGATTGCGGATTATCAGCCAACCAAGCTGGCAACTGACACACCGTCATCGCGAGCAGGCTCGCTCCTACAGGGGGATGCAATTACAACGGCAACGTGTAATGCAGCGAATAGCTTTCCACACCGTCGTTGGAACTGGCGAGCCCGGCGTTGGAATAGTGCGTCGCGCGGATCCCGACTTCGTGGCCGCCATTGAAGCGCAGGCCAAAACCGAACCGGTCTTCAAACTGGAAAGCACTGCCGATGTTGTTGTCTTCGAGTCGGGTATTGGAGAACACCGCTACGCCAATGCCCGCTTCAACGTACGGTTTGACGTTCTGGCCGGAAAATTCGTAAACGAATACCGGGGAGAACGACAGGCTGTTGGTGCTGGAGGTCTTGTCGCCTTCCCAGTAGGTGTAGGCGCCGCTCCAGTAACCGGTCACGCGACCGACGTCACTCTGCCACCAACTCTGGTCCCAATCGAACTGCATGCCCAGTCGATACGTCATGGTCGAATCGCTGGTCTCACCAACCGCGAACTCCACACCTGCCGCCTGAGCGGTAAAAGTGTGCCCCATTAGTGCGGCCGCAATCGCGGCCAAGCAGAATAGTCGCTTCATTAGAAACTTCCTTTTCCGAACAATTTCGTATGGTTTTTTTGTTGCTCGCCCTGAAAAGCTATGGAAATCGGCGATTTATCAGAAGCTCACCCCAATTTTTCGTTTGATTCCCCGGGACTTTCTTACCTGTTGAAGCTTCGCACAATGCCAGCCGTATTCCACAGTATCGGCAAGATATTTCTGAAATGAAGCGGATCGGCACTGGTCCAGAACTGCGCCTCACGGGCTGGCCCATCGGCGAGCAGCTCGCCTTCGGCCAGCAGCCGCTGAAGCTGGCGCGCGACGGCGGCGCCGGTGTCGATGAGGCTGATGTCCTCGGGAATCATTTGCCGAAGCATCGGTTTGAGAAAGGGATAATGGGTGCAGCCGAGAATCAGGGTGTCCGCGCCGGCGGCCAGCAGTGGTTCGACATACCCGGCCAGCAGCTGACGCAGCTCGGGGCTACGCAGATCACCATTTTCAATCAGCTCCACCAGCCCGGGACACGGCTGGGTGATCACTTTCACGTCCGTGGCGAAGCGGTCGAGCAATGCGGCGAACTTGGCGCTCTGCAA
Organism: Pseudomonas sp. P5_A2_2; assembly: GCF_054177685.1. NCBI lineage: Bacteria > Pseudomonadati > Pseudomonadota > Gammaproteobacteria > Pseudomonadales > Pseudomonadaceae > Pseudomonas > Pseudomonas sp. P5_A2_2. The sequence continues at coordinate 386 of NZ_JBGCUL010000035.1, read as the reverse complement.
GGTACCGGTGGTGGCCAGCACCCCCACCACGCCAGAGCGGGTTGCGGCGGCGGCGGGTTTGACTGCCGGCTCCATGCCGACAATGGGCCATTCGGGATAGTCGCGACGCAAATCGGCGACACCGGCCACCGTCGCCGTGTTGCAGGCCAGCACCAGGGCCTTGGCACCCTGCTGCTGAAAGAAGTCGGCCATCACGCTGCAACGCTGCCGGATAAATTCCGGGGTTTTCTCGCCGTAGGGAATATTCCCGCAGTCAGCGACGTACATCAGCGTCTCATTGGGCAACAAACGCTGGATCTCGGCCAGTACCGAGAGCCCGCCGACACCGGAGTCGAACACGCCAATCGGCGCTTCACGCATGTTTCGACCCACAGACGCTGCAGCCC
>NZ_JBGCUL010000976.1:0-1636 GCF_054177685.1 Pseudomonas sp. P5_A2_2 | reverse complement strand
TGTAAGAGCAGCGTTTCCCAGGACTACTTGCCTAAAGGGTGTTCCGGTTCTGCGGCATGAATAGCTGAATCAAATCCCCGCCATTGCGGGGTTTTTCCTGTTTGTCGAACCGTCGTCAAAAGCTACAGAGAATGCTCGAAAATTCAGGGTATTAGGAACTTTCCAGAAACCCGCAACTTGCATGCAGCGTTTCTGCGTCTCGTGCATTTTGCATGATTCCGAAAATTGGCGGATTTCATAATTGGTTGATTTATAAGGTTTTGTTCTCTGCTTTAAAGTTGGCATAGCGTTCGCAATAACCCAGGTAACCCTGCCGACATGGCACCCGGCAGACTTTTCCGAAAAACAGGAGTTACTCGTATGAAGAAGTTCGCTATCACTGCCGCTGCTGCTACCGCGTTGACCCTGACCATGGCCAGCGCAGCGTTTGCTCAAACCACCCAGGCAACCCAGTCGCCGATGGTGCTGGCTGCCGGTGAAATGACCAAAGCGAAAGAAGCTACTTCCGATACCTGGATCACCACCAAAGTCAAAGCCGACCTGATGACCGAAAAAGGCATTCCAGGTAGCGATATCAAGGTTGAAACCAACGAAGGCGTGGTATCGCTGTCGTCGACCACCGCCGTGACCGATTCGCAAAAAGAAATGGCTGTGGCCATCACCAAGAAAATCAAAGGCGTCAAGGCGGTTTCCGCTGACGGCTTGAAAGCCGAGTAAGGCAAGGCTTTTCGCCCGGATCGGGGCCAAACGAAGGTTGGCCACCACAGGCCTCGCGCATTTTTGCCGGGGCCTGCTCTATATGCAGCGCTTAAAATCATTGTGGGAGCAAGCCCGCTCCCACATTGGATAGTGCTAATTAATTGCCGCGTTTGCTGGTGATCTGCTTCAGCCGATTACCTTCGAACCGCAAGTATTGATACATCCCGCCATTGGGGCCGTAGGTCCATTCCTCGACCTGAAACTCTTCGCGCCGATCGGCACTGCGCTTGTAACCCAGCAGGTCGCGGCTGACTGGCTCACCGCATTTGTGCAAGACCTCACTCGAGCGATCGCCGACGCTGATCAATTGGCTGCCACAGCGCAGGGTATCGGCGGCCCAGGCCTGACTGGCCGATAGCGCCAGAACCAGGCCTGCCAGCAGCCAACGAATCATCACTCGGCATCCAGATGCATCGGTGTCACCACGCGGCCGTCACTTTGCGCCTCGCCCAGATTGGCGTCGATGAAGTACACCCGGTCGTCTTCCAGCTGCGTCTTGTCGACCAGGTAATCCTTGATGCTGCTGGCGCGTTCCTGGCCCAGTTGACGCAACAGCACGTCACTGGAGCTCCAGAATTTGATCACTTCGGCGCGCATTTTTGCGGTGCGCTCTTCCTTGCTCAAGTCCTTCCATTCGGCAGGGGGCTGGGTTTTCAGGCGGATGCGGTAGATACCTTCAAGCAGCGGGCCTTTTTCGTCGTCCGGCACTTCCAGCAACGAAGCCTGGGCCGGGACCTTGTCACCTCGGCGCTGGAGCATTTTGTAGTAGTTGTACTGGTATTCACGCTCCAGGCGTTGTTCGGCGATCAGTGGGCCATCGGCGTTCTGGGCGGCGGTACCTTCGATTTCCAGGCGTAGGGCCGGGCGCTCCTTGAGC
>NZ_JBGCUL010000975.1:0-1641 GCF_054177685.1 Pseudomonas sp. P5_A2_2 | reverse complement strand
GGGTTGCTCGCCCTTGGACTGGACCTCTGCATCCTCGGCCGTTATCTGCGCCTCGATGGCAGCAGCATGCTTGTCGATGACGGCATCGACCTCGGCTGCATTTTTGGCGGTATCGAGCGCTAAAACCAACTGGCCGGCCTCGGCTTTTTCAGCTTCGGCATAGGCTTCGACCGTCAACCCGGAGGCCAAGGCCCGCGTCTGGGTTTCCAGCCGATTGAGATGCTCCCGGGCGGCCTTGCAGACCGCTTCCTGTCGCTGGCTCTGGATGTGTTCCCAGGTGTTCAACCCATAGATCGCGGCCCCGACCACCAGTAGGGTTGCAGCGGGAGTCATTAATTTGCCTTTCACATTGGCGCCCTCAGATGGCAAGGGGAAGGGTGTTGCGCAAACGATTCCCGATTCCATTCGAGTAAGGAAAAGCGTAGCAGACCTGGTCGGGCTGAACCTGTGTCGACCACTCGCCAAGATGCGGTTCAACACTAAGCGTCTGTTTTAAAAAACAAATTGTTTTATTGGGGCTTCCCAAACGAGACAAAGGTTGGTAAATTTGCGCCCACTCTTGCACAGGCCCTCAGAGAGCCTCTCGCGCAAGCAGGCAACAGCTCTTGTTGCCACTCAAGAAAGCGAGTGCCAGGCACTCATCGCAACAGATACAGGGGCGTCGCCAAGCGGTAAGGCAGCAGGTTTTGATCCTGCCATGCGTTGGTTCGAATCCAGCCGCCCCTGCCATTTTCTTCCTGCACAATCAGATAACACTTGACCGACGGTTATTATTCGTCGGCTTTTCTGTTTTTGCGCCCATTGTCCACCTCTACCGAAAGCGCTCCGGGATGGCCTCGGCAAACGGATACCAGGAAAACCAGGGTCTTGCCTCGTCGATCACGCGCTTGACCGAGGGCCTTTGGACCAACCTGTCGAAATAAGCACTCAAGTGCTGGTAATCGTCGGGAAATGGCACGAGGGTGCTGGCATAGAACAGCGCCGGGGCGGCGGCGCAATCGGCCATGCTGAACGCCGGGCTGGCTGCCCAGGTGTTGGCGGCCAGCTGACGTTCAAGCATGCCGTACGCTGTCATCAGCGCGGCGCGTTCCCGGGTCAGGTCGCCGTTGGCGGCGCTCATTCGGTCAGCGACGATCTTCTGCATTGGCACCTGAATGTGGAGGTCGAAAAAGCGATCCCACAGACGTACTTCCAGGGCTGCCTCCCAATCGTGCGGAATCAGCTGCGCCTGGCCGGGATGAAGCCGGTCCAGATATTCAATGATCACACTCGATTCAGGCACAGCCTTTTGCCGGGCGTGATCGTGAAGCACCGGGAACTTGCCGATCGGCCACAGCGCTTGAAGTTCGGCCCGGTCGGCCTCGTTGCCCAAGTCGATGAGCCTTTTTTCAAACGCGATGTCCAGTTCATAGAGCGCGATCAGCGCTTTGTGGCAGAACGACGAGAGCGGGTGGAAATAAAGAGTCAGTGGCATCCTTCAAATCCTCGGTCAGATGGAAACCGCTTTATTATCCGTCGCCATCCGCCAATCCGCGAGGCGCTCCACCCTGATGTCCAGCGCGGGCCGTTCGGGTTAGAGTGCAGATTCTGGCCTGAATATCAGGCATGCCGCGTTTATGGTCATATCGCCATGCACCAGAT
>NZ_JBGCUL010000974.1:0-1642 GCF_054177685.1 Pseudomonas sp. P5_A2_2 | reverse complement strand
GTTCTACCGTGCGCGTCAGCGATGTGGCGCGGGTCGAGATCGGTAGCCAGGAATACCAGTTCTCCACGCGCCTGAACGGCAAGCCGTCCACCGCCGTCGCCGTGCAGTTGTCGCCCGGTGCCAACGCCCTGAACACCGCGACCCTGGTGCGGGCGAAGATGGATGAACTGTCGCGCTACTTCCCGGCGAACGTCGAATACAAGATCCCGTATGACACCTCGCCCTTCGTCAAAGTCTCGATCACCAAGGTGGTCTACACCCTCTTTGAGGCGATGTTGCTGGTGTTCGCGGTGATGTTCCTGTTCCTGCAAAACATCCGCTACACGTTGATTCCAACCCTGGTGGTGCCGGTGGCGTTGATGGGCACCTTTGCGACGATGCTCGCGCTGGGGTTTTCGATCAACGTGCTGACCATGTTCGGCATGGTGCTGGCCATCGGCATTCTGGTGGACGACGCCATAGTGGTAGTAGAGAACGTCGAGCGGATCATGGCCACGGAGKGTTTGTCACCCAAGGAAGCCACGCGCAAGGCCATGCGGCAGATCACCGGGGCTATCATCGGCATCACCCTGGTGCTGGTCGCGGTGTTCATTCCAATGGCGTTCATGCAGGGCTCGGTCGGGGTGATCTACCAGCAATTTTCGCTGTCGATGGCCACGTCCATCCTGTTCTCGGCCTTCCTCGCCCTGACCTTGACTCCGGCCCTGTGCGCGACATTGCTCAAGCCGATTGCCAAGGGCGAACACCACGAAAAGACCGGCTTCTTCGGCTGGTTCAACCGTCGCTTCGAGCAACTGACCGAGCGCTATCAGGGCTGGGTTGCCTATGCACTGAAACGCAGCGGGCGTTTCCTGCTGATCTACGGTGTGCTGCTGGTGGGTCTGGGCGTGTGCTTCAGTCGTCTGCCCTCCTCGTTCCTGCCGGTGGAAGACCAGGGTTACACCATCACCGACATTCAATTGCCACCGGGCGCGAGCAAGAACCGCACAGTGCAGGTGGCCGAGCAGGTTGAAGCGCACAACGCCGGGGAACCGGGCATTCGTGACAGCGTGGTGATTCTCGGATTCAGCTTCTCCGGCAGCGGGCAGAATGCGGCGCTGGCGTTCAGCACGCTCAAGGACTGGTCCGAGCGTGGCAGTGACGATTCGGCCAGCTCGATTGCCGACCGGGCCAACGTTGCCCTCAGCCAGATCAAGGACGCRGTGACATTTGCCGTACTGCCACCGCCCGTGGATGGCCTGGGTACATCCAGCGGATTCGAATTTCGCCTGCAGGATCGCGGCGGCCTCGGTCATGAGAAGTTGATGGAGGCTCGCACCGACCTGCTCGCGGCGGCCGAAAAAAGCCCGATCCTGATGAACGTGCGCGAAAGCGCCCTGGCCGAGGCACCGCAGGTGCAACTGATCGTCGACCGCAAGCAGGCCAACGCGCTGGGTGTGTCCTTTGCCGACGTCGGCAACGTGCTGTCCACGGCCGTGGGCTCGGCCTACATCAACGACTTTCCCAATCAGGGGCGGATGCAGCGCGTCGTGGTGCAGGCCGAGGGCGACCAGCGCAGTCAGGTGGCTGACCTGCTGAAGATTCACGTGCGCAACACCCATGAAAAAATGGTGCCGTTGTCGGCCTTTGTGCAGGCCAAGTG
>NZ_JBGCUL010000973.1:0-1644 GCF_054177685.1 Pseudomonas sp. P5_A2_2 | reverse complement strand
GGCTGGACGCTTGGACACGTCCAGCCGTCCGCGTTTATTTGCTGGCCCAGGCGTTGAAGCGCTCTTCGAGTTCTTCGCCATGATCGACCCAGAAACCGACGTCCATCGACAGCGCACCCTTGAGGTTCTGCGGCGCGGTGGGCACCCATTGCGCCAGTTTGTCGTCCAGCCGTGCGGCGGCCTGGGTGTTGGTCGGGCCGTAGGGGATCTGCTGCACGTAGTTGACCTGGGCGTCCGGCTGATTGGCGAAGGCAATAAAGCGCTTGGCCTGATCCACATGTCTGGAGCCTTTGAGGATCGCCCAGTAATCCATGCCGTACAGGCTGCCGGGCCAGACCAGGCCGAGGTGGCTGCCTTTTTGCGCGGCGTCGGCGATGCGTCCACTGTAGGTCGAGGTCATCACCACATCGCCGGCGGTCAGCCATTGCGGCGGTTGCGCCCCCGCCTCCCACCACTGGATGTAAGGCTTGAGTTCAGTGAGTTTGGCGAATGCCCGGTCCACGCCCTGCGGGGTGCCGAGCACCTTGTAGACGTCTTCGGTTTTCACCCCGTCGGCCAGCAAGGCGAATTCCAGGTTGTACACCGCACGTTTACGCAGCCCACGCTTGCCGGGGGTTTTCTTCACGTCCCAGAAGTCGGCCCACGAGGTCGGAGCCTGGGCCAGTTTTTCGGTGTCGTAGGCAATCGCCACGCTCCACACCAGCGCGGCGGAACCGCATTCCTGTGCCGCTTCGGGGATCAACTGGTCGGCGTGGCCCAGACGGGTCCAGTCCAGGCGCTCATACATGCCTTCCTCGCAGCCGCGCATCAGGTCCGGGCCTTCGATCTGCACCACGTCCCAGTCGACGTTGCCGGTGTCGACCATCACTTTGATTTTCGCCATCTCGCCGTTGTATTCACTCTGGATCACCTTGCTTTGATCCACGGCGGCAAAGGGTTGAAAGAACGCCACGTCCTGGGCTTTTTGTCCGGCTCCGCCGTATCCGACCACCACCATGTCCGATGCTGCCTGAGCGCTGCCCAGGCCCATGGCCACGGACAACACCAAGGGATAAAAACCGTGCTTGAGCGTGTGCGATTTCATCAGTGGTTCCTCTTGCAGGTGCCACAGGACCCAAGGCCCGCGCAGCCCTTTTTTATTGTTGTGAGGTTCGGCCCGGGAGCGGGCTCGAGACGAAACTACTGCAAGGCACAGTAAAAAAACAAGTTGATTTTTTACTTAAGGTAAATTTCTATAGGCCAATAATAACAACCGAAAACCTGATTCCTCTGTAGGAGCGAGCCTGCTCGCGATGGACGTTAACGATGACGCGTGTTGTCTGGATGAACGCATCGCCCTCAAGTCCATCGCGAGCAGGCTCGCTCCTACAAAGGTCAGCCTGCCAGGAGTACCCGCCCCATGCCGACCTCGACACCCGCCTTCGCGCACCTGTTCGAACCCCTGGAGATCCGTGGCAAGCGCCTGAAGAACCGCATCATGTCCAGCGGGCATGACACCTCGATGCCCACCGACAACCTGGTCAACGAGCAATTGATCGCCTATCACCGGGCGCGTGCCGAAGGCGGTGCCGGGCTGATCGTGCTGCAGGTGGCCGGGGTGCATGACAGTGCGCGCTACACCTCCCACGTGCTGATGGCCACCGA
>NZ_JBGCUL010000972.1:0-1644 GCF_054177685.1 Pseudomonas sp. P5_A2_2 | reverse complement strand
CTTCCGGTGTGAGGCGCGGGTCGATTTCCGCCAGCAGTGCCGGGGAGGCTTCCCACAATTCGACGTCGTGTTTCTCGCAGGCCTTGACCAGCGCACCGGTGATTTCGTGAGCTTCCTTGAACGGCACGCCGCGCACCGCCAGCCAGTCGGCGACTTCGGTAGCGAGGGTGAAACCCAGCGGTGCCTGGCGACGCAGCTCTTCGACGTTGACTGTCATGGTCGCAACCATTCCGGCCATGGCCGGCAGCACCAGCAGCAGGGTGTCGACGCTGTCGAGCACGCCGTTCTTGTCTTCGCTCAAGTCGCGGTTGTAAGACAGCGGCAGGGATTTGAGGGTGGACAACAGGCCGGTCAGGTTGCCGATCAGGCGACCCGCCTTGCCCCGCGCCAGTTCGGCGATGTCCGGATTCTTTTTCTGCGGCATGATCGAGCTGCCAGTGGCGTAGGCATCGTCCAGCGCGACCCAGCGGAATTGCCGCGACGACCACAGGCAAAACTCTTCGGCGAGGCGCGAGATGTTGATGCCAAGCATGCTGGCGATGAACAGGAACTCGGCGACGTGATCGCGGCTGGCCACGGCGTCGATGGAGTTTTCGCAAACACCGCTGTAGCCCATTTCTTTTGCCGATTGCTCAGGTAAACGAGCGATAGCCGAGCCAGCCATGGCCGCCGCACCGAGTGGCGACAGCGAAGTGCGCGCGTCCCAGTCCACCAGGCGCTGCACGTCGCGCAGCATCGACTGGGCGTGGGCCAGCAGGTGATGAGCAAACACGATCGGTTGTGCCTGCTGCAGGTGGGTGAAGCCGGGGCAGATGCTCTCGATGTGTTGCTCGGCCTGGTCCACCAGCGCCTGCTGCAAGGCCAGCACTTCAACGGCCAGGGTGCGCACGTGGTCACGCAGGAACAGCCGCAGGTCGTTGGCGGTCTGGTCGTTACGCGAACGACCGGYGCGCAGCTTGCCGCCGAGGGCGCCAAGGCGCTCGGTCAGCAGGCGCTCGATGAAGGTGTGGACGTCTTCGTCGTCCAGGGTCGGGGCGATGCTGCCGGCGCGGAAGTCAGCGCCGATACGTTCCAGGGCGTCGAGCATGGTCTGGGTTTCTTGCTCGCTCAGCAGTCCGGCGCGCTGCAGTTCCCGGGCATGGGCCTTGGAGCCGGCGAGGTCGTACGGGGTGAGCCGGAAGTAACGCTCAGGGCAACGGGACAGGGCCGCCAAGGCTTCGGACGGGCCGCTTTTGAAGCGAGCACCCCAGAGACGGTCGGTGGTTTGTGACATTGTTGTTTTCCTCGTCGGTATCGCGAACTGAAATGGGTATGCCGGGCCGCAACGTCGCTAAAAAGTCAGCGAACGAAATCAGGCCAGAGCAGTTTTCAAGAGGGCAGTTGCATCGTTGCGAGAGCTGATCGAAGTGTCAGCTTTTAATGTTTTGAGATCAGTGGTTTGGCACTGATGTTCGGGATTTATTGGCGGTTGCCAAGCCTGGTTTTCTGTGTTCATTATTATTAGGCCAACGATGTTTTTGTTGTTGGGCACAGATTGTTGAATAGGGCGCCAGAGGTAAATAAGCATTATGGAAACCCCACTTTCCAATTCCGGAAACCCGCCGCCGAAAACGCTGCAACGGGCACCGCTGGCCCTCAGTGGGC
>NZ_JBGCUL010000971.1:0-1843 GCF_054177685.1 Pseudomonas sp. P5_A2_2 | reverse complement strand
TGCCCGCATCTTCCTCGAACAACGCAGCGAGCCACATCTGGCCCTGTGTTGGGCCTTGGCCGCGCGCGCCTGGCAGATCAGCCCGCAAGATGCATTGGCCGCATGGCTGTGGAGCTGGCTGGAAAACCAGTTGGCAGTATTGATGAAGACCTTGCCATTGGGTCAGCAAGCCGCCCAGCGCCTGACCAGCGAACTGTTGCCGCTGCTTCAACAAGCCCAACAGAACGCCACCCGAATCGATCCCGATCATTACGGCAGTGCCGCTTTCGGCCTGTCCTTGGCGTGTATGGCCCACGAGCGCCAGTACAGCCGTCTGTTCCGTTCCTAGGGCCTGTTATTTTGGAGAATCACATGAACACACAACCCCTGCGTGTCGGCATCGGCGGCCCGGTCGGCTCCGGCAAAACCGCCCTGACCCTGGCCCTTTGCCTGGCCCTGCGCGAGCGCTACAACCTGGCCGTGGTGACCAACGACATCTACACCCGCGAAGACGCCGACTTTCTGGTGCGCAACGAAGCCCTGGCGCCGGAACGCATCATCGGCGTGGAAACCGGTGGCTGCCCGCACACGGCCATCCGCGAAGACGCCTCGATCAACCTCGAAGCCGTGGACCAACTGAACCGCCGCTTTCCGGGGCTGGACCTGATTCTCGTGGAGTCCGGGGGCGACAACCTTTCCGCGACCTTCAGCCCGGAACTGTCCGATCTGACGATCTACGTGATCGACGTCTCGGCCGGCGACAAGCTGCCGCGCAAGGGTGGACCGGGGATCTGCAAATCCGACCTGCTGGTGATCAACAAGATCGACCTCGCGCCGCTGGTCGGTGCCTCGCTGGAGATGATGAACAGCGACACCCAGCGCATGCGCAACGGTAAGCCGTTCGTCTTCAGCAATCAGAAAACCGGCCAGGGTCTGGAACAGATCATCGCCTTCATCGAACGCCAGGGCTTGCTGACCGCGGCCTGATCACGACTTCAACAAGGAAGCTTATCCATGATACTCAAACGCATTCTCGGCGCCCTGGCCCTGCTGCTGACCCCGCCCCTCGCCTTCGCCCACCCGGGGCACGGCGACAACGGCTTGATCGCCGGCATCAGCCATCCGCTTGGCGGTCTCGATCACTTGCTGGCGATGCTGGCGGTCGGTCTTTGGGCCGCACAGCAACAAGGTGCAGCGCGTTGGGCGCTGCCGTGCACCTTCGTCGGACGGTTTCTGGTGTTACTCAAATCCCTCCCACACAACAAACTACTGTGGGAGCGGGCTTGCCCGCGATGGCGGCCTGACAGACACAGCCTCTCTCAGGTCTGCCTCTCTGCTAACATGTCGCGCAATCGCCCCTGCCGTGACGACGCCAGCCAATGCCGCCTGTTTCCCGCTCCGCCTCTCATCCTGAATTGACCGCCCTGTTCGCCTCGGTGCAACAGCACTTCCTGAACGTCATCGTGCCGCTCTGGCAAGGTCCGGGCTGGAACGCCGATATGGCGTTGCCCTACGAGGCGCTGGATGCCGAACGCCAACCGCTGCCACCGCAACGCTACCGGGCCATGGCCTGTGCACGGCAGTTGTATCTGTTTGCCAGCCTGATCGGTCAGGTGTCGGGCGCCGAAGAGCGTGCCGCCGCGTTGTTTCGCTCGTTGCAGCGGCACTTCCACGATGCCGAGCACGGCGGCTGGTTCTACAGCGTCGATGCACAAGGTGCGCCGCTGGATCAGCGTAAAGACCTCTATACCCACGCCTTCATCCTGTTCGCCTGCGCCCATTACTGGAACAAGGTCCGCGAGCCGCTGGTGGAGTCGGTGCTCAATGCCTCGCTGGAAGTGATTGCGCAGCGTTTCGCCACGGA
>NZ_JBGCUL010000970.1:0-1648 GCF_054177685.1 Pseudomonas sp. P5_A2_2 | reverse complement strand
GCTGAGCGGAGTCTGGAACGACCGACCAGGCCTGCCGAACGAACCGATCTACCAGCACTTGCCACCACAGGCGACCGTCAGCCGTGGCGAAAAACTCGCCAAACTGCGTGAAACCCTTCAGGCGCGGGGTGCCGACTGGCATTTCATCGCCACCCTGGATGACATCGCCTGGCTGTTCAACCTGCGTGGCGGCGACGTGTCGTTCAACCCGGTGTTTGTTTCTTTCGCCTTGATCAATCAGCAACAGGCCACGCTGTTTGTCGCCTTGAGCAAAGTCAGCGCCGAGTTGCGCGCCATCCTCGAACAGGACGGCGTGACCTTGCGCGATTACAGCGAAGTCGCCGCCGCACTGCGTGCCGTACCGAGTGGCGCGAGCCTGCAAGTCGACCCGGCGCGGGTCACGGCGGGGTTGCTGGACAACCTCGACAGCGGGGTGAAACTGATCGAAGGCCTGAACCCGACCACCCTGGCCAAATCGCAAAAAAGCCTGGCCGATGCCGAACACATCCGTCAGGCCATGGAACAGGACGGCGCAGCGCTGTGCGAATTCTTCGCCTGGCTGGACTCGGCACTGGGCCGCGAGCGCATCACCGAACTGACCATCGACGAAAAACTCACCGCCGCCCGTGAGCGCCGTCCGGATTATGTGTCTCTGAGTTTCAACACCATCGCCGCGTTCAACGCCAATGGCGCGATGCCGCACTACCATGCCACCGAAGAAGAACACGCGGTGATCGAAGGGGATGGCCTGCTGCTGATCGACTCCGGCGGCCAGTACCTGGGCGGGACTACCGACATCACGCGGATGGTGGCGGTGGGCACACCGACCGATGAGCAAAAGCGCGATTGCACCCGCGTGCTCAAGGGCGTGATCGCCTTGTCCCGCGCGCAGTTCCCGAAAGGCATCCTGTCGCCGCTGCTCGATGCCATCGCCCGTGCGCCCATCTGGGCGGAAAGTGTCGACTACGGTCACGGCACCGGTCATGGCGTCGGCTACTTCCTGAACGTCCACGAAGGTCCGCAAGTCATCGCTTATCAGGCCGCGCCTGCACCGCAAACCGCGATGCAACCCGGCATGATCACGTCCATTGAGCCGGGCACCTATCGTCCGGGCCGTTGGGGTGTACGGATCGAAAACCTGGCGATGAACCGTGAGGCAGGCAAAAGCGAATTCGGCGAGTTCCTCAAGTTCGAAACGCTGACCCTGTGCCCGATCGATACGCGCTGCCTGGAAACCTCGCTGCTGTCGGACGAGGAAAAACAGTGGTTCAACGCCTACCACGCCGAAGTGCGCGAGCGCCTGAGTCCGTTGGTCGAGGGTGCTGCACTTGAGTGGCTGAACACTCGCACTGCGGCTATCTGATCGGCGCAGCTATTGGTTCCTGTGTAGCTCAGGCGCGTTATCCAGCGCCTGAGCCATAAAGTCGACAAAGGCTTTGACCCTGGCGGATTGCCGACGATTCGCCGGGGAAACGGCATGTATCGGCAGCGACAGCGTGCTGTAATCCTGCAGAATCGCGACCACCCGGCCAGCATTCAGGTCTTCGCTGAACAACCACACCGGTGACAGCGCAATTCCCAATCCCCCCAGCACCAGTTCGCGGATCGCCTCGGAATTGTTGCTCTGTGCATTGCCCTTGATCCACAC
>NZ_JBGCUL010000969.1:0-1650 GCF_054177685.1 Pseudomonas sp. P5_A2_2 | reverse complement strand
GTGATGGGCAGTGCCTTGCTCGCCGGTTTCCTCTACATCTTCGCCCATGACTTGCCGGCGGACTTCTTCACTCGCGGCGGCTTCAACCTGTCCGGCTGGCTGGCCACGGTGTCGCTGGGCATCATCTGGCAAATCAGCTTCTCGCCGTACGTGTCGGACTACTCGCGCTACCTGCCGGCGGACATCGGCATCACCCGGCCGTTCTTTGCCACCTACCTGGGGGCGACCCTGGGCACGATCCTGTCGTTCACCTTCGGCGCCGTGGCGGTACTGGCAACCCCGGAAGGCACCGAGGCGATGGCGGCGGTCAAGCAGTCCACCGGTTGGCTGGGGCCGATCCTGATGGTGTTGTTCCTGCTCAACATCATCAGCCACAACGCCTTGAATCTGTATGGCGCGGTGCTGTCGATCATCACTTCGATCCAGACCTTCGCCAGCCAGTGGACGCCGAGCATCAAGGTGCGCGTGGTGTTGTCGGGCATCGTACTGGCGGGTTGCTGCGTGGTGGCGTTGGGCGCTTCGGCGAACTTCATTTCGCAGTTCATCGGCCTGATTCTTGCCCTGTTGCTGGTCTTGGTGCCGTGGGCCTCGATCAACCTGATCGACTTTTACCTGATCAAGCGTCGTCGCTATGACATCGCATCGATCTTCCGCGCTGACGGCGGCATCTACGGTCGCTTCAACCTGCACGCGATCATCGCTTACTTCATCGGCATCATCGTGCAGCTACCGTTCGCCAATACTTCGCTGTACGTCGGGCCATACGCCAACCTGGTCGAGGGCGCGGACCTGTCGTGGCTGGTGGGACTGGTGGTGACGTGTCCGTTGTATTACTGCCTCGCTACGCGAAGCCAGGCGCAGGAAAGCCGTTCGGTGAAGTTCGGCTACACCGATTGAACTAATGGAATGCTGCAGTTTGTAGGAGCGAGCCTGCTCGCGATGGACGTCAACGATAACGCGTGCTTACCGGTTAAACGCGGCGCACTTGAGTCCTTCGCGAGCAGGCTCGCTCCTACATAAGCGTCAGCACATCGACCACTCAGGAATGTTTGAACGCATTCAGGCCGCGTTGTACCGCCGGCCTGGCTTCGACGGTATCGAACCAGCGCGAAAGTTGCGCAAGCTCTTTCCATTCCAGTCGATCACGGAACGCTGTGGCGATGGTGAACGCCGAAATGTCGGCCATGGAGAACTGCGCTCCGGCCATGAACCCGGCAGTCAAAAAACTTTCCGCGTAAGTCAGTTGCTCGATCACCCGCAGATCGATGATCGCCGCCGCCTTGTCCTGCCCTGCCTGGTGCAGAAAAAACGCGGCCTGGCTGGGGGCGATGACATCGGTCACGAAAAAGAAATAGCGGTCAATCACCCGGATACGCTCAGGTCCGGGCTGCGCTGGTGCCAGCCGTCCCGGTGCCTTGGAGTCGGCGTACTGAATGATGGCGTTTGACTGGTTGATCACCAGCGCCGGTGTCGTACCGTGATCGATCAGGGTCGGGACTTTCCCGGCCGGGTTCAGCGCCAGGAAGGCCGGGCCACGGTGTTCCTGCGCATACAGGTCGAGCCTGCGTGCCGTGTAGGCGATGCCGGATTCTTCCAGGGCAATCGCGGCCCGCAGGCTGTTGCCGGTGTTCGCGCCGTACAGTTCGATTT
>NZ_JBGCUL010000968.1:0-1650 GCF_054177685.1 Pseudomonas sp. P5_A2_2 | reverse complement strand
CCGCTGGCAGGACCTGATGGCAGGTTTGTCGATTGCCGGCCTGTTGCTGCCTGAAGCGGTCGCCTATTCAAGCATCGCCGCACTGGCGCCCCAAGCCGGGGTGATCGCCTTGTTCGCCGGGTTGCTGTGTTATGGCCTGTTCGGTACCAGCCGCTTTGCGATTGTCTCGGCCACTTCATCGTCCGCCGCGGTGCTGGCCGCCGCGACCGCCACCTTGGCCAATGGCGACCCCGGGCTTCGCTCGACCCTGGCCATCGGCCTGGTGCTGGTGACCGGGGCGTTTTTCTTGCTGGCCGGGCTGTTCAAGCTCGGCAGCGTGACCTCGTTCATCGCCAAACCGGTGCTGCGCGGCTTTGCCTTTGGCCTGGCGCTGACCATCATTCTCAAACAGGTCGCCAGTGTGGTCGGCGTGCATTTGACCGATGCCAACCTGGTGGGCTTCCTGCCGCAACTGCTGGAGCAACTGCCGCAATGGAACTGGGTGGCGGCTGGTGTCGGCGCCGTGGCATTGGCCTTGTTATGGCTGTTTGCGCGGTTTCGGCGCTTGCCGGGAGGTTTGTTGGTGGTGGTGATCGGCATTGCGGCGGGGCAGTGGCTGGACCTGCCGGCCTATGGCGTGAAGCTGATCGGCGTGATCGACCTGAGCCTGGAGGTGCCGAAGCTGCCGGTACTGCCGTTTGCCGACTGGCTGCGTCTGGGGGAATTGGCGTTCGCCATGGTGATGATTCTGTATGCGGAGTCCTATGGTTCGATCAGTTCTTATGCGCTAAAACATGGTGACCGCGTCACCTCGAACCGCGACTTGCTTGCGCTGGGGGCTTCCAACCTGCTGTCCGGCCTGTTCCACGGCATGCCGGCGGGAGCGGGGTATTCGGCGACGTCGGCCAATGAGGCGGCGGGTGCCACTTCGCGTCTGGCCGGTATCGTGGCGGCGCTGATGGTGCTGGTCATTGTCCTGACGGTGCTGCCTTACATCGCCCTGACCCCGGAACCGATCCTCGCCGCCATCGTCATCCATGCCCTGGGTCGCGGCTTGAGCCTGCAGCCGCTGGGACGGTATTTCATCTGGCGCCGTGACCGCTTGCTGGTGATCTGCGCCGTGGCTGCGGTGTTGGTGCTGGGGGTGCTGGATGGCTTGCTGGTGGCGGTGGCGATCAGTGTATTGCTGATGCTCAAGCAGATGTCTGCGGCGGATATCCAGATTCTGGGGCGCATCGATGGCGGTCACGACTTTGTCGACCTGCACCGCCATCCAACGGCGCAAGCAGTGCCGGGTGTGTTGATTGTGCGACCGGGGGAAGCGTTGTTCTTTGCCAACGTCGAGCGGATTCTTGGCGGTGCCTTGCGTCTGATTCGACACTCACAAGTGCCTGTTCATTCGGTGATTCTCAGTCTTGAGGAGTCGCCAGATCTGGATGGCACCAGCATCGAGGCGTTGCAGGAGTTTTTTGTGCGGGTGCATCAGGAGGGCAAACGCCTGATTCTGGCGCGGCTGAAGGATGACGTACAAACGGCATTGGCGCAGGTGAAATCCAGCGGTGTGATTCTGAGTGGTTTGAGTGTAGATGGGGCGGTGCAGCAGGCCCTGAAGGCTGGCGCATAACCTGTGGGAGCGAGCTTGCTCGCGATGGCGGTCTGTCTGTTAAATCC
>NZ_JBGCUL010000967.1:0-1651 GCF_054177685.1 Pseudomonas sp. P5_A2_2 | reverse complement strand
GTGCACACCAGCGAAGAATAAGCAGGTAATTTCCAATGGCTTTAATCGCTCGAGCTCGCAAAAAGCGCAAGCCGGTCGCCGAGATGAACGTGGTGCCTTACATCGACGTGATGTTGGTGCTGCTGGTCATCTTCATGGTGACCGCGCCGATGCTCAATCAGGGCGTGAAAGTTGATCTGCCCAAGGTTTCCAGCGAAGCCTTGCCGCAGGACAACAACACCCAGGTCCTGACCATTTCCATCAAATCCGACAAGACCTACTACTGGAACCTTGGCAGCGAAGTCGACACCGAAAAGCAGCAGGATCGGGCCATGACCCTGCCGCAGATGACTGACGCGGTGACCAAGATCATTCGCGTCGGCAACGAAGGCGGCAAGCGTACCCAGGTCTTCATTCGCGGCGACAAGAGTGTCGATTACGGCTCCGTCATGGGCGCCATGGGCGGGTTGCAGAAAGCCGGGGTCGGTAATGTTGGCTTGATTACCGAGGCGCCCTGATGCAGCAACAGCGAGAGCCGTCCGCCTCGGAAAGCTACTTCTGGCCTAGTGTCTGGGCGATTGGCTTGCATGTGCTGGTGTTCGGCATGCTGTTCGTCAGCTTTGCCTTTACCCCGGAACTGCCGCCGGCCAAGCCGATTGTCCAGGCGACCTTGTACCAGCTGAAATCGAAAAGTCGGGCGACCACCCAGACCAATCAGAAGATTGCCGGTGAGGCGCAGAAATCTGCTGCGCGTCAGACCGAAGTCGAGCAGATGGAGCAGAAAAAGGTCGAGCAGGAAGCGGTGAAGGCTGCGGAACAAAAGAAAGAAGAGGCGGCTCAAAAGGCCGAAGAAGCCAAGAAGGCCGACGAGGCGAAGAAAGCGGACGAGGCGAAAAAGGCTGATGAAGCCAAGAAAGCCGACGATGCGAAGAAAACCGCGGAAGCCAAGAAGGCAGAAGAGAAACAATTGGCTGATATAGCCAAGAAGAAAGCCGAAGAAGAAGCCAAGAAGGCTGCTGAAGAAGAGGCCAAGAAAGCGGCCGCTGAAGAAGCCAAGAAAAAGATTGTCGAAGACGCGAAGAAGAAAGCCGCGGAAGACGCCAAGAAGAAAGCTGAAGCTGAAGAGGCGAAGAAGAAAGTCGCCGAGGAAGCGAAGAAGAAAGCTGCTGCCGATGCTGCGAAGAAGAAATCGCAGGACGCGGCGCGTAAATCCGCCGAAGACAAAAAGGCCCAGGCCTTGGCAGATTTGCTTTCCGACACGCCGCAGCGTCAGCAGGCCTTGGCCGATGAGCAGGGCGACGAAGTCGCCGGCAGCTTCGATGACCTGATTCGTGCGCGTGCAGCGGAAGGCTGGGCTCGTCCACCTTCGGCACGCAAAGGCATGACGGTCGTATTGCAAATCGGCATGTTGCCGGACGGTACGGTGACTTCGGTCAGCGTGTCCAGGTCCAGTGGCGACGGTCCGTTTGACGCCTCGGCTGTTGCAGCGGTGAAGAATATTGGACGTTTGACAGAAATGCAGGGAATGAAGCCGAGTGATTTCGCTCCGTATCGTTCATTCAAGATGACATTCACACCTGAGGATCTAGCCTTGTGAGAAACCTTCTACGAGGAATGCTGGTCGTTATCTGCTGCATGGCAGGGATGGCGATGGCAGATGAGAAAAACCTGT
>NZ_JBGCUL010000034.1:0-16993 GCF_054177685.1 Pseudomonas sp. P5_A2_2 | reverse complement strand
ACCACCGGTGGTGGTTTCCGGACTACCGAACATCACACCGATTTTCATACGGATCTGGTTGATGAAGATCACCAGGCAGTTGGCGTTCTTGATGTTGCCGGTGATTTTACGCAGCGCCTGGGACATCAGACGGGCTTGCAGGCCCACGTGCATGTCACCCATTTCGCCTTCGATTTCAGCCTTTGGCACCAGGGCGGCCACGGAGTCGACGATGATCACGTCAACCGCGTTGGAACGCACCAGCATGTCGGTGATTTCCAGAGCCTGCTCGCCGGTGTCCGGCTGGGAAACCAGCAGGTCGTCGACGTTGACGCCCAGCTTGCCGGCGTACTCAGGGTCGAGGGCGTGTTCGGCGTCGACGAATGCGCAGGTCGCACCGGCTTTTTGAGCCTGGGCGATCACGGACAAGGTCAGCGTGGTTTTACCGGAAGATTCAGGACCGTAGATTTCAACAATACGGCCTTTTGGCAGACCGCCGATGCCAAGAGCGATGTCCAGACCCAGAGAGCCAGTGGAGATGGCCGGGATTGCCTGACGGTCCTGATCGCCCATACGCATTACGGCACCCTTGCCGAATTGACGTTCGATCTGACCCAGGGCCGCAGCCAAGGCTTTCTTCTTGTTGTCGTCCATTAAAGTCCTCACGTAATCAATAAGGCCTGACGGCCAACACCTGTATAAGTAGCCAGTATTATTCCACAGCGATTCCGGATCGCCTACCCCTGATTTGAGATTTCTGCCGCGGCATACCGCAGCAGCCCCTCTAGCGCGGCCTTCACCGTTTGTCGGCGGACGTCGTCGCGATTACCCGGGAAGTGCTGCCGCTCACAGAACACCTGGTCTCCAACGCCCCAGGCCAGCCACACCGTGCCAACCGGCTTGCTCGCCGTTCCACCATCCGGCCCGGCGATGCCACTGACCGCCACGGAGAAATACGCGCTATTTTTCTTCTGCGCCCCCCGGACCATGGCCTCGACCACCTCGCGGCTGACCGCGCCCACGGTGGTGAACAACTCCACCGGGACATCCAGCTGCAGGGTTTTCTGCCGGTTGGAGTAGGTGACATAACCGGCCTCGAACCAGGCCGAACTCCCGGGGATACGGGTAATAGCCTCGGCGATGCCTCCGCCGGTGCAGGACTCCGCCGTGGTGACGTGGGCATTGAGAACCTGCAGGCGTCTGCCGAGTTCGGCGGCGAGCTGGGTGATTTCGTTCACGGTCATCTCCTGATCGGGCGGGATGAGGTTAACCGTACACGAGCAGACCGCACTTGCAAGCGACGGGACCGATCAAAATGTAAAGAACCAGAGGCTCTGGAAAAGGCCTGTCGGGGAATCAATCTTCGACGTCACCGGACGGAACATGTCCGCCCCCCATACGCTTGGCCACCCAACGCTCATACAACCCTAGAACTACGTCTGTCCCGGCCATCGCCGCTAAACAACCACCCGCACAAGCGGCCCAAATGGAAACATTGGCGGCGTGCAGCAGCATGATGACCGAGGCGCCGCAGATCATGCTGGAGCCAGACCGCAGGCTCAGGCGCCGGACAAGGAGCCAGCCACGAACGCCCTCTTTATCCGCACGCCACATTTCACCGGTAACGCCACCGAGTATTGGCAGGCTGATGACCAGCCACAGAGGCATGTCCAGCAGCGCATATTGCTCAGCGGTCATTTCATGCCTCCTTGAGTGAACGGTCATTCCGTGTTCTTGAATAGATAGGCAACAAGACTATGCATTAATGCATATTAAGTCAATGCGCAAACGCATACAAGAAGAC
This sequence comes from Pseudomonas sp. P5_A2_2, assembly GCF_054177685.1. NCBI lineage: Bacteria > Pseudomonadati > Pseudomonadota > Gammaproteobacteria > Pseudomonadales > Pseudomonadaceae > Pseudomonas > Pseudomonas sp. P5_A2_2. Next base: position 15,210 of record NZ_JBGCUL010000034.1, on the reverse strand, counting down.
AATCCGATGCTTTCAGCACACGAAAAAACCCGCTCGGGAAGCGGGTTTTATCTGAACGCCAGGAGTGTTAGCGGGCGTACATACCCCACCAGAAGACATGGCCGAGGATAACAATCGGCTCCTCCTGGATTTCCTGAAAGCTGTAGTCCTCGTCCGGATGCTCGTCGCGATTGAAGCTGCGCAAGCGAATCCCGGACGGCAGGCGATACAGCTGCTTCACCCGCAATTGGCCGTTGTGATTGATTGCATAAAGGTCGCCGTCAACGATATCGCCAATACCGCACTTGCCGGCATTGACCCCGACCGTGGCGCCGTCACGCAGTACCGGCAACATGCTGTTGCCCCGCACTGTCACACATTTTGCCTGGTCGAACTGCACGCCGTTATGGCGCAGGCTACGCTTTCCAAAGCGCAAACTAGAGCGCTCGCTTTCTTCGATGACGAATCTTCCTGATCCTGCAGCCAATTCAACCTCGCGAAGAAAGGGGACCGACACCTCATCGTCATCGACAGGAGTATCGTCGTCCCACAGACTTATATCCTTGAGTTCCGAATGCACGGGAGCGCGCCCGGCACTAGCGGAAGGCGCGACGTCCGCGCGGCCACGCAACTGGTCGGTGCTCACGGAAAAATAGTCGGCAATTTTCGAAATGTGCCTATCCGAAGGATCGACGATCTTCCCGCTGAGAATGCGCGAGAGCGTGGATTGAGGCACGCCGGTACGACGGTGAAGCTCCGTAGGGGAGATCCCGTGCTGATCGAGCAATGCTCTTAAGACAGTTGATACGTTGCGTTTTTGCATAACGCGCATAGTGCTTGCTCTTCTCGAAGAAGACAATGCTGATTTGCATAGTCGATGCATAACATTATTTTTGCATCGTAAAAGATGTCACCCGGCCGCGGTGCCTGCGTCGGGTAGACCGCCCATGGTAACCTTGCGCCCATCGCGGAAAAGCCCGGCCGTTGCCCCGCTTTTGCCCCATTTCTTTCAACGAGCTTCCTGACAATCCGATGAATAAAGCCGTCTCCGACCTGTCCTCCCACACCCCGATGATGCAGCAGTACTGGCGCCTGAAAAACCAGCACCCGGACCAGCTGATGTTCTACCGCATGGGCGACTTCTACGAGATCTTCTATGAAGACGCGAAGAAGGCCGCCAAGTTGCTGGACATCACCCTGACGGCCCGTKGGCAGTCGGCTGGCCAGGCGATTCCGATGTGCGGTATTCCTTACCACGCCGCCGAGGGTTACCTGGCGAAACTGGTGAAGCTTGGCGAATCGGTGGTGATCTGCGAGCAGGTCGGCGACCCGGCCACCAGCAAAGGGCCGGTGGAGCGGCAGGTGGTGCGCATCATCACGCCGGGGACGGTGAGTGACGAGGCGCTGCTGGACGAGCGTCGGGACAACCTGATCGCTGCAGTCCTGGGCGATGAGCGCCTGTTCGGCCTGGCGGTGCTGGACATCACCAGCGGCAACTTCAGCGTGCTGGAAATCAAGGGCTGGGAAAACCTGTTGGCGGAACTGGAGCGGGTCAACCCGGTGGAACTGCTGATCCCGGATGACTGGCCCAAGGATCTGCCGGCGGAAAAACGCCGCGGCGTGCGTCGCCGTGCGCCGTGGGATTTCGAACGCGATTCGGCGCTCAAAAGCCTGTGCCAGCAATTCTCGACTCAGGATCTCAAGGGCTTTGGCTGCGAAAACCTGACCCTGGCGATCGGCGCCGCCGGTTGCCTGCTGGCCTACGCCAAGGAAACCCAGCGCACCGCCCTGCCCCATTTGCGCAGTCTGCGTCATGAGCGCCTGGACGACACCGTGGTGCTCGATGGCGCCAGCCGTCGCAACCTGGAGCTCGACACCAACCTGGCCGGGGGCCGCGACAACACCCTGCAATCGGTGGTGGACCGTTGTCAGACTGCCATGGGCAGCCGCCTGCTGACCCGCTGGCTGAATCGCCCGTTGCGCGATTTGACAGTATTGCTCGCGCGCCAGACCTCGATCACTTGCCTGCTCGACGGTTACCGCTTTGAAAGGCTGCAACCGCAGCTCAAGGAAATTGGTGACATCGAGAGGATTCTGGCGCGGATCGGCCTGCGCAATGCCCGCCCGCGCGACCTCGCCCGTTTGCGTGACGCCCTCGGCGCACTGCCCGAACTGCAAGTGGCAATGACGGAACTCGAAGCCCCGCACCTCCAGCAACTCGCCAGCATCACCAGCACCTACCCGGAACTGGCGGCACTCCTGGAAAAGGCCATCATCGACAACCCGCCGGCAGTCATTCGTGACGGCGGCGTGCTGAAAACCGGCTACGACAGCGAACTCGACGAACTGCAGTCGCTGAGCGAAAACGCCGGGCAATTCCTGATCGACCTCGAAGCTCGCGAAAAGGCCCGCACCGGTTTGTCGCACCTGAAGGTCGGTTACAACCGCATCCACGGTTATTTCATCGAGCTGCCAAGCAAACAGGCGGAATCGGCACCGGCCGACTATATTCGCCGCCAGACGCTCAAAGGCGCCGAGCGCTTCATTACCCCGGAACTCAAGGCGTTCGAAGACAAGGCATTATCGGCCAAGAGCCGTGCCCTGGCGCGCGAGAAGATGCTTTACGAAGCGCTGCTCGAAGACCTGATCGCCCAGCTGCCACCCTTGCAGGACACCGCCGGCGCCCTGGCCGAGCTGGACGTCTTGAGCAACCTGGCCGAGCGTGCGCTGAACCTCGACCTGAACTGCCCGCGCTTCGTCAGCGAGCCGTGCATGCGCATCACCCAGGGTCGTCACCCGGTGGTCGAACAAGTGCTGACCACGCCATTCGTGGCCAACGATCTGAGCCTGGACGACAACACCCGCATGCTGGTGATCACCGGTCCGAACATGGGCGGTAAATCCACCTACATGCGTCAGACCGCCTTGATCGTGCTGCTGGCGCACATCGGCAGCTTCGTGCCGGCAGCCAGTTGCGAACTGTCGCTGGTCGACCGCATCTTCACCCGGATCGGCTCCAGCGATGACCTGGCCGGCGGGCGTTCGACCTTCATGGTGGAAATGAGCGAAACCGCGAACATCCTGCACAATGCCACCGAGCGCAGCCTGGTGCTGATGGACGAAGTCGGGCGCGGCACCAGCACCTTCGACGGCCTGTCCCTGGCATGGGCGGCAGCCGAACGCCTGGCGCACCTGCGTGCCTACACGCTGTTCGCCACCCACTACTTTGAACTGACCGTCCTGCCGGAAGCCCAGCCGTTGGTGGCAAACGTGCACCTCAATGCCACCGAGCACAATGAACGCATCGTGTTCCTGCACCACGTGCTGCCTGGACCTGCCAGCCAGAGTTATGGCCTGGCCGTTGCGCAACTGGCGGGCGTACCGAGTGAAGTCATCACCCGCGCCCGTGAGCATTTGAGCCGCCTGGAAGACACCGCCCTGCCCCATGAAACACCGGCACCGGCCAAAGGCAAATCGGCTGCGCCGCTGCAAAGCGATCTGTTTGCCAGCTTGCCGCACCCGGTACTGGATGACCTGGCCAAGCTCGATCTGGACGACATGACACCACGTCGTGCTCTCGAAATGCTCTATACACTAAAGACACGGATCTAACGCAGCGGCTTGCAAGCTGTTAGAATCTCGCGCGGTTTGGGATGCTGCTGGCTAATAGCCTGGCCAGCAGACTATCGCTCCCGAACCTGGCGACCCCTACGAAAAGGGGCGCAGCAAGCCGCGCCTGAGGAGAAAATTAGAAATGACCTTCGTCGTCACCGACAACTGCATCAAGTGCAAGTACACCGACTGCGTAGAAGTCTGTCCGGTGGACTGCTTTTACGAAGGCCCGAATTTCCTGGTGATCCACCCGGATGAGTGCATCGATTGCGCGCTGTGCGAACCTGAATGCCCTGCTGTTGCCATCTTCTCCGAAGATGAAGTTCCGGCCGGCATGGAAAACTTTATTCARCTGAACGCTGAGTTGGCCGATATCTGGCCTAACATCACTGAACGTAAAGATCCGCTGCCAGATTCCGCTGAATGGGATGRCAAGCCAGGCAAGATCGAACACCTCGAACGCTGATTACCCCCGCGTTCCCGAAAAAGGCCCCACAAGGGCCTTTTTGCTTTTCTGCAGGCAAAAAAAGGGGCGGTTTGACCCGCCCACATTTTTTCCCTATTCCCTGTGTTCCTTTTCATCGTCCTGATGAATCGCGTCCTGCGATGTCCATTTCCTTCATCCATGAAGGACGTGTCTGTCCGTCGACACAACCTGAATATTAGAGTTTTCCCCTCGGAGATCAACCGCCCCTTGGCGCGAATTCCAACTGTCACACATCATTAATAATAATAAATATCTATATGAATCAAAAAGATAGAGACAAACAGCGTTCAACATAGACGACTGCCAGAGTGTAAAAATAACGAACACTTACGCAAGAGTAAGCCAAGGCTTACAGCACGAAACCAAAATCCCGAGGGGGATTCGATCCCCAGGCCAGACAATAAAAAACCCCGAGCCGGTCGGGGTTTTTTATGCCATCGCAGTGAGCGCCTTATTGGAACAGCGACTCGCTCGACAGACCATTTTTTTCAAGGATCTCGCGCAGCCGCTTCAAGCCTTCGACCTGAATCTGCCTGACCCGCTCACGGGTCAGGCCGATTTCCAGGCCTACGTCTTCAAGGGTGCTGCTTTCATGACCGCGCAGGCCGAAGCGGCGTACTACCACTTCGCGTTGCTTGTCGGTCAGCTCCGAGAGCCATTGATCGATGCTCTGGGACAGGTCGTCGTCCTGCAACAGTTCGCATGGATCGGTTGGACGGTCGTCAGTCAGGGTATCAAGCAGGGTTTTATCCGAGTCCGGACCCAGCGAGACGTCGACCGAGGAAACCCGCTCGTTCAGGCCGAGCATACGCTTGACCTCTCCTACCGGCTTTTCCAGCAGGTTGGCGATTTCTTCGGGTGAGGGTTCATGGTCGAGTTTTTGCGTCAACTCCCGCGCGGCCCGCAGGTACACATTCAGCTCTTTGACCACATGGATCGGCAACCGGATGGTCCGGGTCTGATTCATGATTGCGCGTTCGATGGTCTGGCGAATCCACCAGGTCGCGTAGGTCGAGAAGCGGAAACCGCGTTCCGGATCGAACTTCTCCACCGCCCGGATCAAGCCGAGGTTGCCCTCTTCGATCAGGTCCAGCAGCGACAACCCACGATTGACGTAGCGTCGGGCGATTTTCACCACCAGCCGCAGGTTACTTTCAATCATGCGTTTGCGCCCGGCCGGATCGCCACTTTGCGACAGGCGCGCAAAATGAACTTCTTCTTCGGGTGACAGCAGGGGAGAGAAACCAATTTCATTGAGATACAGCTGCGTGGCATCTAGTGCCCGCGTGTAGTCAATGTACTTGTGTTGTTTCAACGATGCGGAGTGTTTGGATTTGGCACGAACGGAAGGTGGAGCCGCCCCTTCATCATTCGACATCGAATCCATATCGATGCTGCTCTCCATAAGGAGAACCTCATCGTCGATGTCAAACTCCGGCACTTCTTTACTGAGAGCCATTGTTATAGTCCTTTGGTGAGTTCGACCTCAAGCTCAAGCGGCGCCTTTCTCCCTGGCAACGCTGGAGCCTGTTCCCCTCTACGCGACGGAACAGGCTGGTAAGCGATCAACGACGTGGCAGGAATTGCAGCGGATCTACAGGTTTACCCTGGCGGCGAATCTCAAAATGCAGTTTCACCCGGTCTGTACCCGTTGACCCCATTTCGGCAATTGTCTGTCCGACCTTGACCTGCTGCCCCTCCCGAACCAAAAGCCTGCGGTTATGTCCGTAGGCACTGACGTAGGTTTCACTGTGTTTGATGATCACTAATTCGCCGTAGCCCCTTAAGCCACTCCCGGCATACACCACCGTCCCATCAGACGCAGCTAAAACAGGCTGTCCCAAATCTCCGGCGATATCAATTCCTTTATTCAAACTACCGTTTGAAGAGAATTTCCCGATAAGAATGCCATTAGATGGCCATCCCCAGCCGGTCGGGGCTGGCCCGGGAGGGGGCAATGGAGCCGGTTCAGGCTTGTTCGCGACGGACGGTACAATCGTTGTCGTGCTGGTGGTCGCACCGTTTACCGGACGACGGATGACCGTGGTTTTACTCGACGACGAAGGTGTTGAACTGGACGAACTGACCACCGTCGTCGACGTTGAATCGGTGCGACCATCAAAGCGAATCGTCTGACCCGGATGAATGGTGTAGGGCGCAGGAATGTTATTGCGTGCCGCCAGAGCCTTATAGTCCCAACCGTAACGAAAGGCGATGGAGAACAGGGTGTCCTTGGGCCGAACGACGTATTGTCCGGTGGTCACGACCGGGCGCTGAGGCGCGGCATTGTTGCGTTCCAAGACACGAACATCGCTGGATTTGTTGCTGGAACAACCGACCAGCAAGGTGCTCAAGACAAGGCCAGTCACCAGGCGCTGAAAGCTCGTTTTACTCATTCGCTGCGCAATGACTGTGAGACTCACCCGCCGCTCCCTCTGTGGTGGCTGAAAATGTGAAATGCCGGAGTCCGGCAATGAACTGTCGCAAGTATAACGGGCCGTGCACGCTGTACCTTTAATGTAGCGAATCGGTGTCGCGCACACGTTTGCTGCCTGACGATGAATCCCGTTTAACCGCACGATGCCGCTGTAAGACAAAGGCAATCGCAGAGAATTCAGCGTGCCGAAACAAATGCTCAGGCCAGTGGCCCATTGAGCAATGGCACGAAGCGCACAGCCCCCAGAACATGCCTGGAAAAACCCTGTTCCTCGCGAATGATCAGCATCAATTGCTGAACTTCCCCGGACCCGACAGGGATCACCATTCGGCCTCCCGGTGCCAACTGGTCAAGCAATGCCTGGGGCACATCGGTCGCCACTGCAGTGACGATAATCCCGTTGTACGGCGCCAGTGCCGGCCAGCCCTCCCAGCCATCGCCCCAGCGGAACACCACGTTGCGCAGGTTCAGTTCGACCAGACGTTCCTTCGCACGATCCTGCAAAACCTTGATGCGCTCGACCGAGAACACACGCTCGACGAGTTGCGACAGCACCGCCGTCTGATAACCCGAGCCCGTGCCGATCTCCAGCACCTTGTCGAGGGGACCTGCCTCCAGCAGCAGCTCGCTCATGCGCGCCACCATATACGGCTGGGAGATAGTCTGGTTATTGCCGATCGGCAGCGCTGTGTCTTCATAAGCACGATGCGCCAGCGCTTCGTCGACGAACAGGTGGCGCGGGGTCCGGCGAATGACCTCCAGCACCCTGGCGTTGGAGATGCCTTCTTCGTACAGACGCTGGATCAGCCGCTCCCGGGTTCGCTGGGAAGTCATGCCAATGCCGCGACGCAGCATATCGTCTTGTTCGCGACCCATCAGCGCAGACCCTCCAGCCAGCCGTCCAGACTTCTGAAGGCATCATTGAAGGTGCGATCCAGTTGCAACGGCGTGATCGAAACATAACCCTGCATCACCGCATGGAAATCGGTACCCGGGCCACCGTCCTCGGCATCCCCGGCCGCCGCGATCCAGTAACCGGACTTGCCCCGCGGATCCACCACTTTCATCGGTGCCGCGGCACGGGCGCGATGACCCAGGCGGGTCAGCTGGATACCGCGGATATGGTCCAGCGGCAAATTGGGAATGTTCACGTTCAGTACCGTACGCGGTGGCAGAACCAGGTCAACATGGGCTTCGACCAGTTTGCGCGCGAAATAGGCAGCTGTGGGAAGGTTCTCTACCTGACGTGAGACCAGAGAAAAAGCAAACGAAGGGTGTTTCAGGAAACGCCCCTCAAGGGCCGCCGCCACCGTACCGGAATACAGGACATCGTCCCCCAGGTTCGCGCCCAGGTTGATACCGGAAACCACCATGTCCGCTTCGCGCTCCAGCAGGCCGTTGAGGCCCAGGTGCACGCAATCGGTGGGTGTGCCGTTGAGGCTGATAAAGCCGTTGGCCAGGGTTTGCGGGTGCAACGGACGGTCCAGCGTCAGCGAACTGCTGGCGCCGCTTTTGTCCTGGTCCGGGGCGATAACCACGCATTCGGTGTAATCCGCCAGCGCAGCATAAAGCGCGGCGAGACCGGGTGCGGTTACCCCATCGTCGTTAGAAATCAGAATACGCATGGGCTGTCCGTCTGCCCCACCGGCACCAGATCAACAAGCTCACGCACCAATACGGTGGCGAAGCATCCGGCCGGCAGGATGAATTCCAGTTGGAGAATGTCCAGCGAGGGATAATGCCACGTCAGCCCGCCAATGGGCAGCCGCAGGATGCGACGTTCGTGGCTCATACCGGCGTTGATCAACCAGTCACGCAAATCCGCTTCGCGTGCGGCGATGGCCTGCTCCAGTTCATGGACAACGCCCGTGGCCGGCGAGTCACCTTCGCCCCWCTGCGGACCGGTCGGGTGCAGATCGAGAATCGCCAGGCGCGGGTCGCTGCACTCAGCCTCACCTGCCGGGAAAAAGCTGCGGCTGTCGGTGAACGCCAGCAGATCTCCCACCTGGGCACGCTGCCAGGTGCCATCGGCGACACGTGCGGCCAGCACCTGATTGAACAGAAAACTGCGCGCCGTGGAGAGCAGACGCGAGCGCACGTTGCGCTGCTCCGGCAAGGCCTTGCGCGCGGCCCAGGCGCGAGCATCGACGACGTTACCGCCGTCATGACCGAAACGCTGAGCGCCGAAATAATTGGGGATGCCTTGTTTGGCGATCAGTTGCAGACGCTCTTCAAGCGCAGCCTTGTCGCCGGCGAATTGCGTCAGGCGCAATGTAAAACCGTTGGCCGAGTGGGCGCCGCGTTGCAGTTTGCGCTTGTGGCGGGTGGTCTTGAGGATCTTCAGCGTATCGTTTTCCGCGGCCGACAGATCAGGGTCTGCCTTGCCCGGCAATTGCACGCTGAACCACTGGCGAGTCAACGCCTGACGATCCTTGAGCCCGGCATAGCTGACTGTGCGCAATGGCACACCTGCTGCCTTGGCAATCCGCCGTGCCGCTTCTTCTGTGTTCAGACCGCGCTTTTCCACCCAGATCCACAAGTGTTCGCCTTCGCCACTCAGGGGGATGTCGAGGACTTCGTCGACCTGGAAATCTTCCGCGATCGCTTTCAGGACCGCCGTGCCGAGGGCTTCACCGTAAGCCCGCGGGCCGAGCAATTGCAGTTCGTTCATGCGCGCAGCAACAAGGCAACGGAGTGCACGGCAATGCCTTCTTCGCGACCGACAAAGCCGAGCTTTTCGGTGGTGGTAGCTTTCACGTTCACTTGATCCAACTCTACTTGAAGATCCGCGGCAATCAGCGCGCGCATCGATTCGATATGCGGGGCCATTTTCGGCGCCTGGGCGACGATGGTGTTATCGACGTTGCCGACTTTCCAGCCTTTGGCATGGACCAGTGCGACGACGTGACGCAACAGCGCACGGCTGTCGGCGCCCTTGAATTGCGGGTCGGTATCCGGGAAATGCTTGCCGATGTCGCCCAGCGCCGCGGCGCCGAGCAAGGCATCGCTCAAGGCGTGCAAGAGGACGTCACCGTCAGAGTGAGCGAGCAACCCGAAGCTGTGTGCAATGCGCACGCCGCCCAGAGTGATGAAATCGCCTTCAGCGAAACGGTGCACATCATAGCCGTGGCCAATACGCATAAAAAAACGCCCCGATTTTTGTCAGGGCGTGATTCTACCTGCATTAGGCACCTAGAGCATGCGCGTGATGCCGTAAGTGCTCATCGATGAAACTGGCGATGAAGAAATAGCTGTGGTCATAGCCCGGTTGCAGACGCAACGTCAGCGCATGACCCGCCAGTTTAGTCGCCTGTTGCAAGGCGTCCGGCTTGAGTTGGTTGGCGAGGAAATCGTCGCGATCGCCTTGGTCGACCAGCAGCGGCAGCTTTTCATCGGCCTCGGCAATCAACGCGCAAGCATCCCATTCGCGCCATTTCGAACGGTCTTCTCCCAGATAGCGGGAGAAAGCTTTCTGCCCCCACGGGCAATCCATCGGATTGTTGATGGGCGAGAACGCCGATACCGACAAATAGCGCCCCGGATTGCGCAAGGCACAGACCAGCGCACCGTGGCCACCCATGGAATGGCCGCTGATACCGCGTTTGTCCGACGCCGGGAAATGGGCCTCGACCAATGCCGGMAATTCCTGCACGACATAGTCATGCATCCGATAGTGTCGCGACCACGGTTCCTGGGTGGCATTCAGATAAAACCCGGCGCCGAGGCCGAAGTCCCAGGCGCCATCCGGGTCGCCCGGCACATCAGGACCGCGCGGGCTGGTGTCCGGTGCGACGATGATCAGCCCCAGTTCGGCGGCCATGCGCATGGCGCCGGCCTTTTGCATGAAGTTCTCGTCGGTGCAGGTCAGGCCGGACAACCAGTACAACACCGGCAGCTTGCCACCCTGCTCCGCCTGCGGTGGCAGGTAGACGGCGAACACCATGTCGCAGCCGAGCACTTCCGAGCGATGGCGATAGCGCTTGTGCCAGCCGCCAAAACTTTTCTGGCAGGAGATATTTTCCAGGCTCATGACAGACCTCAGAAATGAATGACGGAGCGGATGCTTTTTCCTTCATGCATCAGGTCAAACGCCTTGTTGATATCTTCCAGGCCCATGGTGTGGGTGATGAAGGTATCCAGCGGAATCTCACCGGTCTCGGCCATTTCCACATAGCTCGGCAACTCGGTACGGCCGCGCACGCCGCCGAACGCCGAACCGCGCCAGACGCGGCCGGTGACCAGCTGGAATGGACGGGTCGAGATTTCCTGCCCGGCACCGGCAACGCCGATGATGACCGATTCGCCCCAGCCCTTGTGGCAGCACTCCAGCGCCGCGCGCATCAGCTGCACATTGCCGATGCACTCGAAGGAAAAATCGACGCCGCCATCGGTCATGTCGACGATGACTTCCTGGATCGGACGATCGAAGTCTTTCGGGTTCACGCAGTCGGTTGCACCCAACTGTTTGGCGATTTCGAATTTCGCCGGGTTGATGTCGATGGCGATGATGCGAGCTGCCTTGGCTTTTACGGCGCCGATGACAGCCGACAGACCGATACCGCCGAGGCCGAAAATGGCCACGGTATCACCCGGTTTCACCTTGGCAGTGTTGAGCACCGCACCGATGCCGGTGGTGACGCCGCAGCCGAGCAGGCAGACTTTTTCCAGTGGCGCTTCTTTAGGAATCTTGGCGACGGATATTTCTGGCAGCACGGTGTACTCGGAAAAAGTCGAGGTGCCCATGTAATGGAAAATCGTTTCGCCCTTGTAGGAAAAACGCGAAGTGCCATCCGGCATCAGGCCTTTACCCTGGGTCGCGCGAATCGCCTGGCAGAGGTTGGTTTTGCCCGACAGACAGAATTTGCACTTGCCGCATTCCGGGGTGTACAGCGGGATCACATGGTCGCCCACCGCAAGGGAAGTCACTCCCTCGCCAATCGCTTCCACGATCGCACCGCCTTCATGGCCGAGGATCGACGGGAAGATGCCTTCCGGATCAGCGCCAGACAGTGTGTAGGCATCGGTGTGGCAGACACCGGAGGCCACCACGCGCAGCAATACTTCACCGGCCTTGGGCATGGCGACATCGACTTCAACGATTTCGAGGGGCTTCTTGGCCTCGAAGGCAACGGCGGCGCGCGACTTGATCATGGTGACTCTCCAGTGAAGAAAACGAGACAGGGAGTGTAATACAGAGCCTTACAGTGAATAATCCGGACAAAAGCAAAACATTATTGCTGCACAGGGATAATCATCCATGTCCGAAAACCGCTGGGAAGGAATCGACGAATTTGTCGCGGTGGCCGAATGCAGCCAGTTTACCGCTGCCGCGGAACGCCTCGGGGTTTCTTCCTCCCATATCAGTCGACAAATCGTACGCCTCGAAGAGCGCCTGCAAACCCGCTTGCTCTATCGCAGTACCCGCCGGGTCACGCTGACCGAAGCCGGACAAACCTTCCTGCAACATTGCCAACGCTTGCAGGATGGACGTGAAGAGGCGTTGCGCGCAGTCGGCGACTTGACCAGCGAGCCCAAAGGCATGCTGCGCATGACCTGCGCCGTGGCTTACGGTGAGCGCTTCATCGTGCCGCTGGTGACCCGCTTCATGGGGCTATATCCGCAACTGCGTATCGACATCGAACTGACCAATCGCCAGCTTGACCTGGTGCACGAAGGCCTCGATCTGGCGATCCGTCTCGGGCGTTTGCAAGATTCGCGACTGGTCGCCACCCGCCTCGCGCCACGGCGTATGTTTCTCTGCGCATCGCCGTCCTACCTTGAGCGCTACGGTCGCCCGCACAGTCTGTCGGAACTGAGCCGCCACAACTGCCTCATCGGCAGCTCGGACTTATGGCAACTGGAGCAGAACGGGCGGGAATTTTCCCAACGGGTGCAGGGAAACTGGCGCTGCAACAGTGGGCAAGCGGTGCTGGATGCCGCGCTACAAGGCGTAGGGCTGTGTCAGTTGCCGGACTATTACGTGCTGGAGCATTTGAATAGCGGCGCGTTGATTTCGTTGCTGGAGGCACATCAACCACCGAACACGGCGGTTTGGGCGCTGTATCCGCAGCAGCGGCATTTGTCGCCGAAGGTGCGCAAGTTGGTGGATTTTTTGAAGGAGGGGTTGGCTGAAAGGCCGGAGTATCGAAGCTAGGAAGGTGCCGGTGTGTCAGCAGGATGGCGGTTGTCAGTACTACCGTAATCGCGAGCAAGCTCGCTCCCACAGGGTTTGCTGGCGTTCACAAGATTTGTGTTCGTCCCCGCCCAATGTGGGAGGGAGCTTGCTCGCGATTGGGGGCAGCACAAAACCAAAGTCAATCAGTGACGATTGGCCCAACGCTGTCTCAACCATTCAAGGTCTTCAGGACGCGTGACCTTGAGGTTGTCGGACCGCCCTTCGATCAGGCGTGGGGCCGAACCGGCCCACTCCATCGCCGAAGCTTCGTCAGTGATAACGGCATCGGCCACCAGACTGTCCGCCAAAGCCCGATGCAACGCCCCAAGGCGAAACATCTGCGGCGTGTAGGCCTGCCAGATCACACTGCGATCCACGGTTTCGACCACGCGACCGTGCTTGTCGACTCGCTTGAGCGTATCCCGAGCCGGAACCGCCAGCAGTCCGCCGACAGGATCGTCAGCCAGTTCAGCCAGCAGCTTGTCCAGATCGTCACGACTGAGGTTCGGCCGTGCGGCATCGTGAACCAGTACCCAATCCTCGTCATCAGCGCCCTGCGCATGCAGGTGCAGCAGCGCATTGAGCACCGACCCGGAACGCTCGGTGCCACCCTCGACCCGGGCAATACGCGGATCACTGGCACACGCCAGGTTCGGCCAATAAGGATCGTCAACAGCAACACTGACCACCAGACCTTTGAGGCATGGATGATCAAGGAAACAGCCAAGGCTGTGTTCGAGAATAGTGCGCCCGCCCAGTTGCAAGTATTGCTTGGGACGGTCCGCAGCCATACGGGCACCGACGCCCGCGGCAGGAATCACGGCCCAGAAGGCCGGTAACGAATTAATCATTGGGCCAACTGGTAAAGGGTTTCACCGTCCTTGACCATGCCCAATTCATGGCGAGCCCGTTCTTCAACGGTCTCCATGCCCTTTTTCAATTCACTGACTTCGGCGTCCATCACCCGGTTGCGCTCCAGCAATGCCTGGTTCTCAGCTTGCTGATCGGCAATCTGCTGAGTCAACTCGGCCACTTGCGCCAGGCTGCCATTACCCACCCACAAGCGGTACTGCAGGCCAGCCAGCAGCAGGAGCAAGACGAGGAACAACCAATTGGGACTGCGCATCGAATATCAGGTATCCAGTGAAAAAAGACAGCCATGCCAAACGTGAAGCTTCTGATAGCACGAAGCCTGGAAGAACCAGGCTTGTGCATATAAGGCATCAGATTAGTGGCAAAAACGTCGCTGTAGCGATTTTTCCGACACAATCCGGTGTCTTTTTTTATATCAACCGCGGAACTCGCTGCGACCGTTGTACTTGGCTTTGCCGTTCAACTGCTCTTCGATACGCAGCAGTTGGTTGTACTTGGAAACGCGGTCGGAACGGCACAGGGAACCGGTCTTGATCTGGCCAGCCGAGGTGCCCACGGCCAGGTCGGCAATGGTCGAATCTTCGGTTTCGCCGGAGCGGTGCGAGATCACGGCAGTGTAACCGGCGGCCTTGGCCATCTGGATGGCTTCCAGGGTTTCGGTCAGGGTGCCGATCTGGTTGAACTTGATCAGGATCGAGTTGGCGATCTTTTTGTCGATGCCTTCTTTCAGGATCTTGGTGTTGGTGACGAACAGGTCGTCGCCTACCAGTTGGGTCTTCTCGCCGATCTTGTCGGTGAGGATCTTCCAGCCGGCCCAGTCGGACTCGTCCAGGCCATCTTCGATGGAGATGATCGGGTAACGCTCGGTCAGACCTTTGAGGTAATCAGCGAAACCTTCGGCGGTGAACACCTGACCTTCGCCGGACAGGTTGTACTTGCCGTCTTCGTAGAATTCGCTGGCGGCGCAGTCCAGAGCCAGGGTCACGTCGGTGCCCAGCTTGTAACCGGCGTTGGCCACGGCTTCGGAGATCACTTTCAGTGCATCTTCGTTGGACGCCAGGTTCGGTGCGAAACCACCTTCGTCACCGACGGCAGTGCTCAGGCCACGGGCCTTCAACACAGCTTTGAGGTGATGGAAAATTTCGGTGCCCATGCGCAGGCCTTCCGAGAAAGACTTGGCGCCAACCGGCTGAACCATGAATTCCTGAATGTCGACGTTGTTATCGGCGTGCTCGCCACCGTTGATGATGTTCATCATCGGAACCGGCATCGAGTAGACACCCGGGGTGCCGTTCAGGTTGGCGATGTGAGCGTACAGCGGCAGGTCCTGGTCCTGTGCTGCTGCCTTGGCCGCAGCCAGGGAAACGGCGAGGATCGCGTTGGCGCCCAGGGAACCTTTGTTTTCAGTACCGTCGAGCTTGATCATTGCCAGATCGAGCGCTTTCTGGTCGCTTGGGTCCATGCCTTTCAACAGGTCGCGGATCGGACCGTTGATGTTGGCTACTGCCTTCAGAACGCCTTTGCCCAGGTAACGGCTCTTGTCGCCATCACGCAGCTCGAGCGCTTCACGCGAGCCAGTGGAAGCACCGGACGGCGCGCAGGCACTGCCGATGATGCCGTTGTCGAGAAGCACGTCCGCTTCCACGG
>NZ_JBGCUL010000966.1:0-1651 GCF_054177685.1 Pseudomonas sp. P5_A2_2 | reverse complement strand
GCCGACAGGTTGCCCCAGTAATGGTCGACTTCTTCCTGGCTCAGGCAATTGACCTGAAACGACACCGCCTCACTGAACTTGAACAGCGGCCCGCCGTTGAGACCGGTGAAACTCTGCCCGTCGAGTTCGAAGCTGACGGTCATGATCGAACCTTCCGGCCGGCCATGGAACTCGAAACCGGCGTGGCCGTAGTAGGTGACGGCAGTGATTTTCGAATGGTCGAAGATCGAACAATAGAATTTCGCTGCCTCTTCGGCCTGATCGTCGAACCACAGGCAGGGCGTGAGTTTTTGTACGCGTTGCATGGTGCCAACTCCTCTGCAGGTTGCGCATGTCCCGGACTTTCAGCGTAGTCAGCCTCTGGTCGTTCGGCCGTACCGTAGATCGAGAAAATTGTCGCAGGGTTGCGATGGTGTAGTCGAAATGACTTTGTGTGGAGTCAAACAGACTATTTGTGTGGCGAGTCTTTATGACTCGTGTGAGCGCAAATACCTGGATCTGAAGGGGTAAAGAGCTGGCACGGGACTTGAACAGATAAACGTACAACTGAACGCCTTCAGGAGTACGCAAAATGTTCAACTTCTTCAGCAACCCTCAGAACGTTCTTCATCTGTCGAGCCGAGGCCCGGTCCGGGTGTTGGCATGATGCGCCGACTTGCCGTTGCACCGGTTTTCAGTCTGGGCTTTCGCCCGTTCTTTCTGGTCGGGGCCGGTTTCGCCGCCGTCGCCGTGGCGATCTGGGCCTTGTGGTTGTACGGCCGCTTGCCCGGTGCGCAACCGCCGGGCGGCATGCTCACCTGGCATCGACATGAAATGCCTTTCGGATTTGCCTCGGCCATCATTGCCGGGTTCCTGCTCACGGCGGTGCCCAACTGGACCGGCCGGCCGGGGCTCAAGGGCTGGCCGCTGATCGGTCTGGTGCTGGTGTGGCTGCTGGCGCGGCTGGCCTGGTGCCTGCCGATACCGGTGCCCTTGCTGCTGGCCTTGCAAGTCCCGTTTCTGCCATTGCTGGCGTGGGCGTTGGGGCGCGATCTGCTGGCTGCGGGTAAACGCGAGAATTATCCGATTCTGTTGATGGTGACGCTGCTGGCCGGGTGTCAGGCGCTCACGTTGATGGGGTTGGTCGTTGATGACGCCAGTCTGCAACGTCATGGCGTGCTGGCCGCCTTGTGGCTGGTGGGCGCGCTGATGAGCGTGATCGGCGGGCGGGTGATTCCCTTCTTTGTCCAGCGCGGCCTGAACCGGCCCGCAACGCCTGCGGCCCATCCGTTGCCGGGCAAGGTGTTGCTGATCAGCGCCATGTTGGCGGCGGTGTCCTTTGGCGCCGGATTGAACGACGTCCCCCGTGTGTGGCTGGCGCTGTTGTTTGCGTTGATCAGCGGTTTGCATCTGCTGCGATTGTGGCGCTGGCATGATCGTGGCCTGTGGCGCGTGCCGCTGCTGTGGTCGCTGTACCTGGCTTACGCCTGGCTCGCGGTGGCGACGCTGGCGATGGCGCTGTGGCACCTGGGCTGGATGCCGCAGCAAAGCCTGGCCACCCATTCGCTGGCCGTCGGCGGTATCGGCGGGTTGATCCTGGCGATGATTGCGCGGGTCAGCCTGGGGCATACCGGGCGTTTGTTGCAGCCGTCCAGGGCGATCGTTGCGGGGT
>NZ_JBGCUL010000965.1:0-1652 GCF_054177685.1 Pseudomonas sp. P5_A2_2 | reverse complement strand
CCCTCACTGTTCATCCTGATCGCTCTGTCGTGGATGTATATCGCGTTCGGCGAAGTGCCCGTGGTGGCCGGGCTCTTCTATGGGATCAAGCCTGCCGTGACAGCTATCGTGGTGCAGGCGGCCCATCGAATCGGCTCTCGGGCGTTGAAGAACAATTGGCTGTGGGCGATAGCGGCGGCGTCATTTACCGCGATCTTCGCGTTCAATGTTCCGTTCCCGCTGATCGTGCTGGGGGCGGCGTTAATCGGTTATGTCGGCGGACGCCTGGCGCCCGAGCAGTTCAGAACCGGTGGCCATAGCGCCGCCAAAAAGTCTTATGGTCCGGCGTTGATCGATGACGACACGCCATCCCCTGAGCATGCCCGATTCAGTTGGTTAAAACTGGTGCCGCTCGCACTGATCGGCGCCGCACTGTGGGCATTGCCAATGGGGATTTTGACCGCCCTCTTTGGCTGGGAAGGCACCTTGACCCAGATGGGCTGGTTCTTTACCAAGGCGGCGTTGCTGACCTTTGGCGGGGCCTACGCTGTGCTGCCGTATGTCTACCAAGGCGCGGTCGGTCACTATGGCTGGTTAACGCCGACGCAGATGATCGACGGCCTGGCGTTAGGCGAAACCACCCCCGGGCCGTTGATCATGGTGGTGGCGTTCGTCGGCTTTGTTGGCGCCTATGTCTCGCAAGTATTCGGTGCCGACCAAGTATTTCTGGCGGGAGCTGTGGCCGCCGCCCTGGTGACCTGGTTCACCTTCCTGCCCTCGTTCCTGTTCATCCTTGCGGGTGGTCCGCTGGTAGAGTCGACTCACAACGAACTCAAATTCACCGCACCGCTCACCGCCATTACGGCGGCCGTGGTCGGTGTGATCCTTAATCTGGCGTGTTTCTTCGGCTATCACGTACTTTGGCCGAAAGGCTTCAGCGGCAACCTCGACTGGCCCTCGGCACTGATCGCCATTGCCGCGGCGATCGCCTTGTTCCGCTTCAAGCGGGGCGTCATCCAGGTGTTGATGGCCTGCGCGCTCGTCGGTTTGGCAGTACATCTGCTGCGCTAGATCGCACGAGTCGGTTAACAGTCTTTGGCGGGCACTGGGCTCGCCAGATCACCCAGCCTACCGAGCCAGGCAGGAGGTGTTCCATGAGGTGGATTACACGTGAACGGCCCAAGATTGACCGCATCGCCTGTCCCTGGCTGATCGCTCGCTTTATCGATCCGCAGCCTGAGTTTTTATACGTACCCAGTGGTGACGTGCTGCGTTTAGCGGCGGAAAAAGACGCTGTGCCCTACGACATTCCCGGCGTAGAACTGACTCATGAGGGCGAGCTGTGCAGCTTCGACGCTTTTCTGAAAAAGTACCAGCTCAATGAGCCCGCTTTGCAGCAGTTGGCCAAGATCGTCCGTGGCGCTGATACCTCCCGCCTGGATCTGACTCCGCAATCGGCTGGGTTGTACGCCATTTCACTGGGATTGTCGCAGCGATATTCCGATGATCATGAAATGCTTTCGCATGGACTGATCCTATACGACGCACTCTATGCATGGTGCAAGGAATGCCAAGGTGAATCGCATAACTGGCCTCCACAAATGTGAGAAAGCCAGCTTGCATCAATGTAGGAGCGAGCTCGCTCCTACAATTTCCTTAACTGAACAGCATTG
>NZ_JBGCUL010000964.1:0-1653 GCF_054177685.1 Pseudomonas sp. P5_A2_2 | reverse complement strand
ACCATTGCCCCCTTCGCGATCAAGGCCCCGGACGGCCGGCCGCTGGTGAAGCTTGAGCGCCTGGACGTCAGCGAAACCACCGTGGACCTGGCCAAGCAGCAAGTGGTGGTCGGCAAGATCCGCAGCCACAAACTGGAAACCTGGGCCGCGCTGGAATCAGACGGCCAACTCGATTGGCAGAAACTGTTCGCCAGCCAACCGTCAAAACCCACCGCCAAAGCCAAGGCGGATGCCGAACCGGCCAGCACTCCGGCGGCGGCAGACTCACCGAAACCTGAACCAGCCGCGCCAGGCAAGCCCTGGCAGGTGCTGCTCAAGGATGTGCAGTTGCGCGATTACCAGGTGCATCTGGCCGACCGCAAGGCACAACCCGCCGTCGCCCTGGATCTGAGCCCGCTGAACCTCGACCTGCAAAACTTCGACAGCCTCAACGGCTCACCCTTTACCCTCAAGCTCGATACCGGTGTGGGCAAGCAAGGCAGGATCATGGCCGACGGTGAGGTCAACCTGGCCCCGGTCAGCGCCAGACTGAAGGTCCAGACCAGGGACATCGACCTGCGGGTTGCCCAGTCCTACATCACGCCGTTCATTCGCCTGGAACTGCGCAGCGGCATGCTCGGCAGCGATCTGGCGGTCGACCTGAAAAGCACCGCCCCCCTGGCCTTCAACGTCACCGGCCGCGCCCAGGTCGATCAGTTGCATACCCTGGACACCCTGAAAACCCGCGACTTCCTCAAGTGGCAACAGGTCGTGGTCGAAGGCCTGAACTATCAGCATGGGGACAGCCTGTCGATCGACAAGATCAACCTGTTCCAGCCCTATGCGCGTTTCATGATCAACGATGATCGCACCACCAACATCGATGACCTGCTGATTGCGCAGCCAGCAGACACTGGGGCAAAACCGGCAGCGAGCAAACCGGCCAGCAATGAAAAGCCGTTGGGCATCCACATCGGCGGCATATTCATCAATGACGGTTCGGCCAATTTCGCCGACTTCAGCCTGACCCCGAACTTCGCCACCGCCATCCAGCAACTCAACGGGCAGATCGGCACCATCGACAGTCGCCAGCCGAAACCGGCCGGTGTCGACATCAAGGGCAAGGTCGATCGCTACGCGCCGGTGACCATCAAGGGCGCCGTCAATCCGTTCAACCCGATGGCCAGCCTCGACATCGCCACCAGCTTCAAACGTGTGGAACTGACCACGCTGACGCCCTACTCCGGCAAATTCGCCGGCTACCGTATCCGCAAGGGCCGGCTCAATCTCGACCTGCACTACCAGATCACTAACGGTCAGCTCAAAGCTGAAAACAAAGTGGTAGTCGAACAACTGCAACTGGGTGAAAAAGTCGACAGCCCGGATGCCGTGAGCCTGCCGCTGAAACTGGCGATTGCCCTGCTCAAGGACGTCGATGGCAAGATCTCCATCGAACTGCCGGTCAGCGGCGACCTGAACAACCCTCAGTTCAGCGTCATGCCGATTATCTGGCAGACCCTGCGCAACCTGGTCGTCAAAGCCGCGGCAGCACCGTTCAATTTCATTGGCGGGCTGGTCAACGGTGGTGGCTCGGAAGACCTGGGCAGTGTGTCGTTCGTAGCGGGTTCCAGCGATCTGAGCAAGGACGCCGAAGGCGCTTTGGACAAACTCTCC
>NZ_JBGCUL010000963.1:0-1659 GCF_054177685.1 Pseudomonas sp. P5_A2_2 | reverse complement strand
GTTCCATGCCCGGTTCGCCCTGGGTCACGCCATCGCACATCGCCGGGGTGCCACCGGCGAACTGGCCGACGGAGCCGATCTCGCGCAGGGCCTTTTTGATTAATTCGGGAAAGACTTCGTACGGCTGGTGCGCCGAGAGCATGTCGTTATATGACGAAACTATCGCGATGTTGGCGGAGTTCATCATCCGCAGGCTGTGCTTGTCATCGCTGCCGCAACCGGCCACGCCGTGGGCGAAGTTGGCGCATTGCAGCTTGCCGCGCATCGGACCGTCGCTGGCCGCACCGCGGATCAATGCAAGGTAGGCCTCACGCGTGGCGCGGCTGCGGGCGATAAGCCGTTCAGTGACCTCAAGGACGCGGGGATGCATGTGTAGAACYCCAGGCTAACGGATGTGGCGACCTGATTGTCTATGCTGATCAAAGGCCGGTGTCGATGGGATGACAAACGGTTTATTTGACCATTCGGACCAGTTGATTCAGGTCACTCGTTGTAGATCGAACAAAATATTGCCATCAAAAAGGCTTGTTTTCTATTTTTTTACGAATAATCTTGTAATTCCAACAACAAAACGACKGTAGCGCCGCAATATGACTCTTCGAATCGCAATCAATGGTTTTGGCCGCATCGGCCGCAATGTCCTTCGCGCACTCTATACCCAAGGCTACCGTCAGGATCTGCAGATCGTCGCCATCAACGACCTGGGCGACAGCGCGATYAATGCTCATCTACTCAAGTACGACACCGTTCACGGCACGTTCGATGCCGATGTCCAGCACGACCAGGAGAGCCTGACGGTCAACGGCGACCGCATTTCGGTCAGCGCCATCCGCAACCCGGCCGAGCTGCCCTGGGCCGCGGAAAAAATTGATGTCGTGTTCGAATGCACCGGTCTGTTCACCGATCGGGCCAAAGCCGCCGCGCATATTACGGCCGGCGCGCGCAAAGTGATCATCTCGGCCCCGGCCAAAGGCGCCGACGCTACCGTGGTTTACGGGGTGAACCACGACATTCTGCGCCAATCGCACCAGATCATTTCCAACGCGTCATGCACCACCAACTGCCTGGCCCCGGTGGCCCAGGTGCTGCATCGCGAACTGGGCATCGAAAGCGGCCTGATGACCACCATCCACGCCTACACCAACGATCAGCACCTGACCGACGTCTATCACGTCGACCCGTACCGCGCCCGTTCGGCCACCCAGAACATGATCCCGAGCAAGACCGGTGCTGCCGAAGCGGTGGGCCTGGTGCTGCCGGAACTGGCGGGCAAATTGACCGGCATGTCGGTGCGCGTACCGGTGATCAATGTGTCGCTGGTGGACCTGACCGTGCAGCTCAAGCGCGAAGCGTCGGCCGATGAGGTCAATGCGCTGCTGAAAGAAGCCAGCCAGCACTCGAAGATCCTTGGCTACAACACCCTGCCGCTGGTCTCCAGCGACTTCAACCACAACCCGCTGTCGTCGATCTTCGACGCCAACCACACCAAGGCCAGCGGCAAGCTGCTCAAGGTATTGGCCTGGTATGACAACGAGTGGGGCTTCTCCAACCGCATGCTCGATAACTGCCTGGCGCTGTGCAACGCTGAATAAGCAGCACGCCCCCGGTCTTGCAGGAGCAGCCGGTCGACGCTCGATTGCTCGCGATGGATGTAAGGGC
>NZ_JBGCUL010000962.1:0-1662 GCF_054177685.1 Pseudomonas sp. P5_A2_2 | reverse complement strand
CCTTCAAACGATGTAGGAGCGAGCCTGCTCCGGGCGGCGTTCCGACGATGGACGTGAACGATGACGCGGGCTGTCTGGATGAACCCGTTCACCGGACGTTTTTCGCGAGCAGGCTCGCTCCTGCAGGATGGGGTTCAGTCGATGTACTCAAACAACTTCACAATCTTCTGCACGCCGGAAACACCTTGCACCAGGTTGGTCGCCTGCGCCGCTTCCTGCTTGGTCAGCAGGCCCAGCATGTAGACGATGCCGTTTTCAGTGACGATCTTGATGCGCGAACCGGGGATGTTGGCATCGGCGAGCATCTGGGCCTTGATTTTGGAGGTCAACCAGGTGTCGTTCTGACGGGCCAGGAAGCTGGAGGGTGGCAGGATCTGCAGTTCGTTGTGCACCTGCTTCACGCGCTGGACCGCGGCAGCGGCCTGTTCGGCCTTGGCCTTGAGGTCTGCGCGTGGCGTTTGCCCGGCGAGCAGCACGACGCCGTTGAAGCTGGTGACGACGATGTGCGAGTCCTTATCCAGGGCCGGGTCAGCCTTGGCGATGTTCACGCCAACCTTGGTGTCGATCAGGGAGTCGTCGATCTTGCTGCCCAGTGTGCGGGTGCCGCGGTCATCTTCAATCGGTGCTTCACGGCTGGCAGTCACCACCGAGGTGCAGCCACTGATGCCGAGGCACAGGGTCAAGGCCAGTAGGYCAAGGCGATTAGGGGTCATTYTTCACTCCCGAACAGTTGGCTGTCGATCAAGTCGCAAAGGCAATGGATCGCCAGCAGGTGGACTTCTTGAATACGAGCGGTGACGTTTGCCGGTACGCGAATCTCGACGTCCTCGGGCAACAGCAGCGACGCCATGCCGCCGCCATCACGTCCCGTCAATGCTACGACAATCATTTCGCGATCATGTGCGGCCTGGATCGCTTGAATTATGTTGGYCGAGTTGCCGCTGGTGGAGATAGCCAGCAACACATCGCCCGGTTGGCCGAGTGCGCGGATCTGCTTGGAGAAGATTTCGTTGTAGCTGTAGTCGTTGGCGATCGAGGTGATCGTCGAACTGTCGGTCGTCAGGGCGATGGCCGGCAGGCTCGGGCGCTCGCGCTCAAAGCGATTGAGCAGCTCGGACGAGAAGTGCTGGGCGTCGCCGGCAGAGCCGCCGTTACCACAGGAAAGMATTTTTCCTTCGTTGAGCAGGGCGTTGACCATGACCTGGCTGGCTTGCTCGATGTGCGGTGCAAGTACTTCCATCGCCTGTTGCTTGGTGTCGATACTGGCCTGAAAAAGCTGGCGAATTCGGGATTGCATGTCCATCTGTGTGACCTTAAGTGGCGCGGCTGTTCGGCACATGAATGTGCAGCCCGCAAAGCAAAGAGCAAAAGTGTTCGGTGATAGTGTCCGGTTCGCAATGCCGGCGATCAGCCGTCGAAGGCATTCTGCAGCCAGTTCAACTGATCGAGGTTGCTGTCGATGGCAATCACGTCGAAGCGGCAAGGGGAATTGGCCCAGCGCGACTCGCGCTGAAGAAAATATTGCGCGGCGAAAATCAGCTTTTGCCGTTTGCGCTCATCGATGCTGTCGAGCGCGCCACCCCATTGAGTGTTTTTTCTGTAGCGGACTTCAACGAATACTACTGTATCGCCATCTAGCATGACCAGATCAAGCTCGCCGCG
>NZ_JBGCUL010000961.1:0-1662 GCF_054177685.1 Pseudomonas sp. P5_A2_2 | reverse complement strand
GGAACAACAGCGTGTGCCATTGCGGCAAAAGCTGGGCACCTCGCAGCCCAAGCTCAGCCAGATGGTGGCGATCATGGAAGCCAATCTCGAGGAGCCGGTGGGCCTTGAGGAACTTGCGCGGTTGAACGAGGTGTCGGTGCGCCAGCTCGAACGCCTGTTTCACAAGCACCTGCAGCGCACGCCGAGTCAGTACTACCTGGAGTTGCGCCTTGCACGGGCGCGTCAATTATTGCTGCGCAGCGAATCGCAGGTACGTGATATCGCCCTCGCCTGCGGCTTCGTTTCGCCTGCGCATTTCTCCAAATGCTACAGCCGTTTCTTTGGCGTATCGCCGATGGGTGAGCGCAAGCAAGTAGCGGCGGTGCATTGATTCGACATTGATGTTGGCCGGGCTGGCCTCTTCGTCGGAACGCCGCCCGGGGCAAGCCCACTCCCACAGGAATCTTGAGTGGATACACAATCCCTATGCACTGAAAACCCCTGTGGGAGCGGCGGTGCGGCGATCCGGCTTGCCCGCGATGGCGTCCGCAATGTCACCCTCGCGGGCCGGTTGTGTTTCATGTCGAGGGCGGGTCAGTCCTGCAACGCCTTATGCGCCGTTTCCCGACTCGCCAACATGGCAATCAATGCCACCGCCGCTGCCGCCAACAGATACCAGGCCGGGGCCATTTTGTTGCCGGTCAGTTGAATCAGCCAGGTCGCGATAAACGGCGCGGTGCCGCCGAACACCGCGTTGGCGATGTTGAAGCTGAAGGCAAAACCACTGAAGCGGACGCGGGTGGGGAAAATCTCGGCGAGGAAGCACGGCAAGGTGCCGTCGTTCATCGCCAGGATCGCGCCGAAAGCAATCTGGATCATCAGAATCACCATCAGCGGCTGATTCTCCAACATCCCGAACAGCGGAAATGTCAGCGCCAAGAACAATACTGAAGCGGTCAGCAGCATGGTTTTGCGCCCGAACCGATCCGACAGTTTGCCCATCAGAAAGATCAGCCCGATGTAGGTCGCCAGCGATACGGTGGATGCCAGGAACGAATCACTCTCGCTCATACCCATTTCGGTGGACAGGTAGGTCGGCATGTAGCTGAGCAACAAGTAGAACGCCACCGCATTCAGGCAGGTCGCGCCGATCCCGATCATCACTTTGCGTCGGTGCACGGTCAGCAATTCGCGAACCGGAGCGTGGGTTGCGCATTCCTTTGCTTCAAKGCGTTTTTCCATCTCCAGGAACTTGGGCGTGTCTTGCAGACTCATGCGGATGTAGCGCCCCACCAGCCCAAATGGCGCTGCCAGCAGAAAGGGTAAACGCCAGCCCCAGCTGTGCAAATCCTCGACACTCATCCACGCATGCAGGCCGGCGACAAAGACCGCGCCGAAGAGCAAACCTGCCGCCGTACTCGCCGGGACAATGCTGGTGTACAAACCGCGTTTACCCTCGGGCGCGTACTCGGCGAGAAAGGCCGAGGCCCCGGCGTATTCACCTGAAGCGGAAAAACCCTGGAACAAGCGAATCAGCAACAACAAGGCCGGTGCCCACAGGCCGATATGGTTGTAGGTCGGCAGGATGCCGATGCAAAAGGTCGAGATCGACATGATCAGAATCGACCAGGACAGCGCACTACGCCGCCCGTATTTGTCACCGAAGTGGCCCCAGACCAGTCC
>NZ_JBGCUL010000960.1:0-1665 GCF_054177685.1 Pseudomonas sp. P5_A2_2 | reverse complement strand
CTGCAATGTTGGGCCAAAACCATTGATGTGGCAGCAGCTAAAGTGGCTTCGGTTATGCTAAGCCAAGCATTTGAAGATGCGCTCATCGATGGTATCAGGGAGGACGGTTCAATCTATTGGCCTGGCAGTGGGATATGCCGCTGTTTACGTGAAGCGGAAACCAAGCTTGCCAAAGGTGGCTGGACTCGACTGGAAGCAGCCATCCACTGGATTGGTGGTACCTATCCAGAGCAGACGCCCAAGCGCTACGGTTGCAGCGACTGGAAGCATGCCCTGCGCGAGTCACAGCAGTTCGAAATACGAAAACCCCAAGCTGATAATGAACCTACTGCCGTCTGGTATCGCAGCAAGGTCAGCTGAATGGAAAACTGAATCGTCCTTCCTTTTGTAAGCGCGCTGACTGACTGCTTCTGGCCGGAAACTGACGTTGACGAGAGGCAGCTGCCGGACAAAGCCTGTCTGCTGGACTCGGCTGAAATAAACCCAGGGCTGCCGTCTTGGAGAGGCCGATTAGAGTAGAAGAAATGAATATGCGCCCAGTTTTCAAACGAAGTAGGCGGTGGTTGAGCGCATTGTTAGCTGTTACCACCATCCGTTGCTATGTAGGACGGTTTTTTTGTAAAAGTCTATGTTTGCGCGGAGTGCATAAAATGCACTTACTCCATATTTAAGGGCATTGGATAATTCGGGGTATCCGAGCGCATCTAGAAGAAGACTTAGGGCTATAACAATGGCAACTGACAAGATTAAGTATGTGATTGATTTCTTCCACATTCCTTTGGATAGGTAATATATTGGGCCGAAGAGATACGCCAATATGTTAAAAGAGAAGGCTTTTCTTCGCTCCGGCTTTGGAAGATTTTTGAGGTTGGGTAGCTTTGGCCCGCCTGCATGAGCGATTGCCTTGAAGCGCTCTTTCCAAGCTGCAGAAATCGGTAGGTTTTCTATCATTTCGTCAGTCGGTTGTTCGTTTAGTTCGAGAACCACTGCGGTGGGTGGGGAGTAGGGATTATGAGATTCCATGAGGCTTCCTTGTTGATGGTGGCTAACTATAAGTAGACGGCAGAAGTAGCGTAGTATTTTCCGTCGTTTCTGTCGCATAACGTTCCTTGCTCATGCGTAACTCCCTGTTTTGCTTGAGTGTCGCGCTAGAAACACGAAATGAGGCGAGTAGGAATGGCGGCATTGTCTTTGGCCTCATTGCGGAGTCTAGCAGCGCGCCCGAGGTCTGCTATTGGCCGATTCTGTTGAAAAAGTCGGCCATAGTTTCCACGATAGAAAAGTACGCGCTTGAGATTGAAACCTCTACATTGAGCAGAGGATTCCGGGCTCAGATTTCGCGTAGCGGCGCGCAAAAAAGGCGTTTTCAGCGGTCAGTATGCGGTCAATCTGGAAGAACCGACTTTTTCAACAGAATCGGCCGATTTCTGCCTGTCACCAAGGGCAGCAACCGACCCAAAGCTGTCATTAACAGAGGGACATACCGCTGCTTCGTAGCTGACCTGTAAAATAGGTACCGGGCGGCACCACGCCGGTTGAACACTGCCTCGTAGTTGCCAGCACGGGCAGCGCAAAGCGACGACTCCCACTTCAACGAATCAAACCAACTGGCATGCGGACCTTAGTCACCGGTTTGCTGTTCCATCATGTGGGGTTGTCGTGAGT
>NZ_JBGCUL010000959.1:0-1671 GCF_054177685.1 Pseudomonas sp. P5_A2_2 | reverse complement strand
AGCAGGTTCTGCCTTGATCGTCCCCACCAGTTTGACGTCCCCATCGCGCAGAGGGTTGGCCGCCTGGAGATGCTTGAGTTCGTCAAATGAAGCAAATACGTTTTCTGAATCAGGCAGAATACTTAAATGGACATTATTGAGGAGCGTCGGAGCAATTCCGGCATCGATCAATGTATCCAGATAAGCCGTCAGCGGATGCGGCTCAGGTAATGCATAGGGCAGCGAACCGGCCACTCGGCGCAGGTCTTGCGATGTATAAAAATGAACGTGACTGTCTATTCTTTTGATCAACGGCAGCATGATTATTGTTTCCTGCTTTTGTGCGAAAACAATAATCGTCGTCAGCGCTTCGTCGCTCCCCCCAACTCGACGTGTAGTATCAAAATTTCGCCATGCGCGATTTTGTGGGCAAGGAGTATTTGGAAATCAGCGCATGGATGTGAAGAGGCGAAATAACCCTTGGGATTCTCTGTTGCAAGACTGGCAGGACTCCAGAGTCGTGAAAATGAAGTCCTGAGCGGTCGATGAGTCAGTGGGCTGTCAAGCGGATGGCGAAAAATTGATGGATTTTGACCGTCTGTGATTGCGTTCCCGGATCCCCAAATGTTTGGCGACGATTGAGCGTTGCGCCGCCAAAGCATCCCCTTGGATTTTCAGCTGGCCTGAACTCAGGCACGACCACCATCGGAGAACCTGCTCACCACACTGCGTGGTTTTTTGGCTAAGGCAGATCGGCGAACTCTTTAAACCACGTTAATCGATAAGGCAGCGGATTTTATGGTATTCAAGCTGTATCGCTCACGGAAGACAGCGCGCCGATACTTCTTCCAAAGGCCCACGAACTTTCAGCAAACGGAGTCAACTACATGGACGTCATCAATCAGTTGCAGCCCGAAGAGTGTGCAGGCATGGAGGATATCCGCCGCGAAATCGATGCCCTTGATCAGGTTGTTATCAAGCTGTTGGGCAAGCGTTTTCACTATGTACTGGCGGCCTCGAAGTACAAGACCTCAGCGACTTCGGTGCGTGCTCCGGAGCGTTTCAAGGCCATGTTGGCGACACGACGCGAGTGGGCCGAGGCCGAGGGCCTGAGCCCGGATGCAATCGAGAAGATGTACAGTGACCTGGTGAACCACTTCATTGCAGAAGAGATGAAACACTGGGCGGCTCATCAATCCGACACCTGACTCTAGTGTCCGGACTGTCTGCCATGGGTTGTGGGTTTCGGTCAGTCATTACAGGCCGTGATCGGCCAGTTGCGGACATGCCATTGCTTTCCAGCCCCCTGAACTAGCAGCTAAGGTACTGATTCAAGGAGCTTGGAGACGAGCAATGAAACTGAACCACAGGCCAGTGAAGGCTAGCGACGTTAAAGTGATCTGCGGCTTTCCTCAGAACGCTCAAGAGTTGTTTTTCATGTTTCCGAAGGCGCACTTCCCGCTAACGGAAACGCRGTTGATTACCGCGATCTCCCAACGCTTCGACTCTACCGTCGTGGAGATCAATGGGACTGTCGTTGGGTTTGCCAATTTCTATCGAGCGCAACGCAATGGCGTTTGCTGTATCGGCAATGTCATCGTCTCGCCGAGCGCTCGGGGCGAAGGAGTGGCGACGTTTATCGTAGAGACGATGACCGGCTTGGCATTCGAGCGTTACGACGCCCGCGAGGTG
>NZ_JBGCUL010000958.1:0-1673 GCF_054177685.1 Pseudomonas sp. P5_A2_2 | reverse complement strand
GTTTTACCGCCTGGCGATTTACCACCCTCCGCTCGGGACAGCCTGCCGCCTCCGATCGGTCACCCACAGGTGGCAAGCACACACACGCAGCCAATCCGGCCAATTGTCGAACACCCCAGTAGGGCCGAGCGCGCGGGCACGAACCCGCCACCTGCCCAGGAAGCCTTGAATATGAATTCGTCCGTCTGCGCACTGCCGCTGTCCACCATGAGCCCTGCCAATGAAGCGCTGACCCTGCGTCTGCCCAGTTCATTGCAACTCAAACAGCAATTACCCCTCAGCAACGTCCTGACCCAGCAAGTTGCCGCCCACCGTCAGGCGGTTCGCGCGATCCTCAACGGTGAAGATTCCCGTCTGCTGGTCATCGTCGGCCCCTGCTCGATACACGATCCGAAATCAGCCCTCGAATACGCCGACAACCTTGCCCGCCTCGCCGCCGAAGTCAGCGATCAAATGTTGCTGGTGATGCGTGCCTACGTCGAAAAACCCCGTACCACGGTTGGCTGGAAAGGCCTGGCCTACGACCCGCACCTCGATGGCAGCGATGACATGGCCGGTGGCCTGACGCTGTCACGTGAGTTGATGCGCGAGATGCTCCGCCTGGGCTTGCCCGTGGCCACCGAACTGCTGCAACCGATGGCCGCCGGTTACTTCGACGACCTGCTGAGTTGGGTGGCAATTGGTGCACGCACGACGGAGTCGCAGATCCATCGGGAAATGGCCAGCGGCCTGGGCATGCCTGTAGGGTTCAAGAACGGGACTGACGGTGGTGTCGGTGTCGCCAGCGACGCCATGCGCTCCGCGGCTCACCCCCATCGCCATTTCGGTGTCGATAGCCAAGGACATCCGGCGATCATTCAAACACCGGGCAATGCGGACACTCACCTGGTATTGCGCGGCGGCCATCGCGGGCCGAACTACGACGGCGCCAGCGTTGCCCAGGTGAACAGCGACCTGACCAGGCTCAAGATTCCGGCTCGTATCATGGTCGATTGCAGTCACGCCAACAGCGGCAAAAACCCGTTGAACCAGCCAGCCGTGTTCAAGGATGTACTTGAACAACGCCTGCAAGGTGATCGTTCGCTGATCGGCATGATGATCGAGAGCCATTTGTTCGAGGGCTGCCAGCCGTTGAGTTCGTCATTGCAATACGGTGTGTCAGTGACCGATGGCTGTCTCGGCTGGACCGGGACAGAACGACTGTTGCTTGATGCGGCAGATCGGCTGCGGGCATCAAACAACGCCCGATAATTGGCATCATCCTTTCGCCCTCCGGCCTTCATGGGAAGACTGGAGGGCAAATGGCAATCAAAACCCCATCAGGGACTGCACTTGAACCCGTGTCACTGCGGATTGCTGGCGGGTGCCGTCAAGGTACTCGACTGAATAGGAAACACGGATCGCGCAATCTCGATGCTCCCTCCAGAACCGGTAGGGAACGATGAACACCAACGGCTCGCCCGCAGTGTCTCTGGTTATTTTGCGCTCGTTACAGTGATTGAATTTCTCCCCGTCGCATCTCAGGTAAATCAGTTCACCTTTATCAGCCCTGGGGTTTTCGATGACGACGGTCACGCCATCCTGTGCATCATGCAGATCCACACAACCTTCGTCGGCTTCCAGCACAGTGGGCCCTGGCAGTGGTCGCCGTTCCAGGATGTCAACCATCAGTG
>NZ_JBGCUL010000957.1:0-1673 GCF_054177685.1 Pseudomonas sp. P5_A2_2 | reverse complement strand
ACATTGAGCCGGTAGTCGGYGAGCACGGCGGTGCGTTCGGTCATCAGGCGCCCGGTCACCACTTGCAGGCTGCCCAGATCACCGGAGTCGATGGTCGCCGCCAAGGCGGAAAACGGCACGCCATTGACGTTGGGCAAATGCTGCACGTCGTTCAGGGTCAGTCGATGATCCATCGCCACCGGGGTCAGCACCGGCATTTTCAGGTTGCCCGGGTTGACCACCAGCAAGGGCGGTTGGCCAGGGGTGCCGATGGTCAGCAGGGCCTCGCGGTTGCCCATCATGTTCTGGAACAGCGCCGGCTTGGCCTTGATCAGGTCCAGGGTATTGCTGTCATTGAGGAAGGTGCGCAACTGGTCGATGCGGGTGATCAGGGCAATGTCGTCGCGATGGATCAACTCGCGCTCCAGGTCGCGATACAGTGCTACGCCTAGCAGTGCCAGCGAAACAAACGCCAGCAGGGCGAACACCAGCGCCAGACGCAGGGTCAGGGAGTGGCTGAGACGGGAGGCGGATTGCAGCGGCGTCATGGCATTCATGGTTGCATTCAGGGTTGAGTGTCGAAGCGATAGCCGATGCCGCGCACGCTGTGGATCAGCTTGAGCGGGAACGGATCATCGATTTTCAGGCGCAGGCGGCGCACGGCGACATCGACGACATTGGTGTCGCTGTCGAAATTCATGTCCCAGACCCGCGAGGCGATCATCGAACGTGACAGCACTTCACCCTGATGCGTGGCGAACAGGTGCAGCAGGGCAAACTCCTTGTTGGTCAGGGTGATGCGGTTGCCGGCGCGGCTGACGCGACGCTTGAGCACGTCGATCTGCAGGTCGTCGACGTGCAGGTGTTCTTCTTCCCGGGTAGGGCCGCGCCGGGTCAGGGTGCGCAGGCGTGCCACCAGTTCGGCGAAGGAAAACGGTTTGATCAGGTAATCGTCGGCGCCCAGTTCCAGGCCTTTGATGCGGTCGGCGATGTCATCCCGGGCGGTGAGGAACAGCACCGGCGTGTCGGCTTCCTTGCGCAGGCGGCGCAGGACTTCCCAGCCATCCATCTTCGGCATCATGACGTCCAGCACAATCACATCGAAGTCGTGTTCCAGGGCCAGGTGCAAGCCGTCGACGCCGTCCCGCGCCAGGCTCACCGTGTATCCGAGTTCCTGCAGGCCGTTGAGCAGGTAATTGCCGGCCTTGGGTTCGTCTTCGACTACGAGGATGTTCATCGGGACCTGCCTGTTTCGGTCGGGCTACGGGGGCGCATCAGTGGCGCAAGTGTAGCCCGATCGACGGTGACGGCAGGCATCCGCTCAGTTCTCACCAATGCAGCCAACGCCCTGGACCTGGTAGTCCAACTGGTGCTCGCGACCCTGATGGTCGAGGTAGTTGAACTGCGCCGGGACGATGCCGCACTTGCCGTTGAGGTCGGTCATCGACAGGACCTTGGCCACATCCACCGGGACATAGAAGCCGTCTTTGTCGTGGATGATCGATGAGGTGGGCTGGGTAGCGGCAAACGCCGAACCGGTGGCGAGCAGGGCGACAAAGCCCGCGATCAACATTTTCATGACGAGTCTCTCTCTACAAGGGCAGGGTGGCTGCCGGTGGTTGGCCTGACAGTGAGTTCAGGTTAACGAGGCGATCCGGACAGCCGACCAACAGCTTGATGACAAAGTTGTAATG
>NZ_JBGCUL010000033.1:0-17063 GCF_054177685.1 Pseudomonas sp. P5_A2_2 | reverse complement strand
CGATTGCGCCGAGGAGCATGTCGCCTGGTTCCAGCGCCTGGGCTTTGAATTGCAGCGCCTGGGCCCGGAAACCCTGGCGATCCGGCAGATTCCGGCACTGCTCAAGCAGGCCGAGGCCAACCGGCTGGTCGCTGACGTCCTGGCCGACCTGATGGAGTTCGGCACCAGCGACCGCATTCAGGCGCACCTGAACGAATTGCTCGGCACCATGGCCTGCCATGGCGCGGTTCGTGCGAATCGGCGTTTGGCCCTGCCGGAAATGAACGGTCTGCTGCGTGACATGGAAAACACCGAGCGCAGCGGTCAATGCAACCATGGCCGACCGACCTGGACCCAGCTGGGCCTGGACGATCTGGACAAACTGTTCTTGCGCGGTCGTTGATGAGCCAGTTCCCACCTGCGATTTTCCTGATGGGCCCGACCGCCGCCGGCAAGACCGACCTGGCCATCGAACTCACCAAGGTCCTGCCTTGCGAGTTGATCAGCGTCGATTCGACGCTGGTCTACCGTGGCATGGACATTGGCACCGCCAAGCCTTCCAAAGAGCTGCTGGCGCAATATCCGCATCGTCTGGTCGATATTCTCGACCCGGCCGAGAGCTATTCGGCCGCGGATTTCCGCCGTGACGCCCTGGAAGCCATGGCGGAGATCACCGCACGCGGAAAAATTCCGCTGCTGGTGGGCGGCACCATGCTCTATTACAAGGCTTTGGTCGAAGGTCTGGCGGATATGCCGGCGGCCGATCCCGACGTCCGCGCGCAAATCGAAGAAGAGGCTGCACGCCTTGGCTGGCAAGCCTTGCATGAACAATTGGCGGTGATCGATCCGGAGTCTGCGGCGCGGATTCACCCGAACGATCCCCAGCGCCTCAGTCGGGCGCTGGAGGTTTATCGTGTCAGCGGTCAAAGCATGACTGCCCTGCGTTTGCAACAATCTGCGCAAAGTACTGAAGCAGCCGCTTCGGGACGGCAACAATTGCCCTATACTGTCGCGAACTTGGCCATTGCCCCGGCAAATCGCCAGGTACTGCACGAGCGAATTAAACAAAGATTCACTTTAATGTTGGAACAGGGATTCATTGACGAGGTCGTAGCCCTGCGTAAAAGAGGTGACCTGCATGCCGGGTTGCCGTCTATACGTGCAGTAGGCTACCGCCAAGTCTGGGATTACCTGGATGGCAAGCTGACACAAGCCGAGATGCAGGAGCGAGGAATCATTGCCACGCGCCAATTGGCGAAGCGTCAGTTCACCTGGCTACGCAGTTGGGCTGATTTACACTGGCTGGACAGCCTGGATTGCGACAATCTGCCACGCGCCTTGAAATACCTGGGGGCCATCTCCATATTGAGCTGAGTCCTTGCAATTGCCGTCTATCCTTGGGGGTGGGGCGGCCAAAGTCATCTGATTACCTATTTTTTATATTGAATCCTTAAAGGAGTGCGGCACATGTCAAAAGGGCATTCGCTACAAGACCCTTACTTGAATACGTTACGTAAAGAGAAAGTTGGGGTGTCCATCTATCTGGTCAACGGTATCAAACTGCAAGGCACGATCGAGTCGTTCGACCAGTTCGTTATCCTGTTGAAAAACACCGTCAGCCAGATGGTCTACAAACACGCTATCTCTACAGTGGTGCCGGTTCGTCCAATTCGTCTGCCTAGCGCAACCGAATCCGAAGCTGGTGACGCTGAGCCAGGTAACGCCTGATAGGAGTCTCCTTTGTTCTTTGAGCGCCACGGTGGTGGTGAGCGAGTAATCCTCGTTCACTTGGATGGACAGGACCCTGAGGCGCGCGAAGATCCGCAGGAGTTTCAGGAACTGGCTAATTCGGCGGGTGCCGAGACCGTCGCGTTTTTTAACGTGCCACGTCATCGGCCCACCGCCAAGACACTGATTGGCAGTGGCAAGGTCGAGGAACTGCGCGACCTGGTCAAAGCCGAACAGGCCGATCTGGTGATTTTCAATCACATTCTCACACCCAGTCAGGAGCGTAACCTCGAACGTGTTTTCGAGTGTCGCGTGATCGACCGTACCGGCCTGATTCTCGATATTTTCGCCCAGCGCGCCCGTACCCATGAAGGCAAGCTCCAGGTCGAACTGGCCCAGCTTGACCACATGAGCACCCGGCTGGTTCGTGGATGGACTCACCTTGAGCGCCAAGGTGGCGGTATCGGTATGCGTGGCCCAGGTGAAACCCAGCTGGAAACCGACCGCCGTTTGCTGCGGGTTCGCCTGCGGCAGATCAAGGGTCGGCTGGAGAAAGTACGCAGCCAGCGAGAACAGTCGCGCCGTGGCCGATCGCGTGCGGATATTCCTACCGTGTCCCTGGTGGGGTACACCAACGCCGGTAAATCCACGCTCTTCAATAACGTGACGAAATCCGACGTCTACGCAGCTGACCAATTGTTTGCCACGCTGGACCCGACCCTGCGCCGTCTGGATATAGACGATCTGGGGCCGATTGTCCTGGCGGACACTGTGGGTTTCATTCGCCACTTGCCCCACAAGCTGGTCGAAGCATTTCGGTCTACCCTCGAAGAGTCGAGTAACTCCGATCTGTTGTTGCACGTGATCGATGCGGCCGAACCGGATCGCATGTTGCAGATCGAGCAGGTAATGGTGGTGCTGGGCGAGATTGGTGCTCAGGACTTGCCGATCCTCGAGGTCTATAACAAACTCGATTTGCTTGAAGGCGTTGAGCCACAAATCCAGCGCGACGAAAACGGCAAGCCCCAACGGGTCTGGCTGTCGGCGCGTGATGGCAGTGGTCTGGAATTGCTTGAGCAAGCCATTGCCGAGTTACTGGGCAGTGATTTGTTTGTCGGTACCTTGCGCTTGCCGCAACGATTCGCTCGACTGCGTGCACAGTTCTTCGAGCTCGGTGCGGTGCAGAAAGAAGAACACGACGAAGAAGGCATCAGTTTGCTGGCCGTTCGTTTGCCCCGGGTCGAGTTGAATCGACTGGTAAGCCGCGAGGGATTGCAGCCGATGGAATTCATCGAGCAACACACTTTGCAATAAAAGCCTGAGAAAGCGGTTGTGCCGCGGTGACAGGCATTCTGTAGCATTGGTCGGCGCGCCGTGGGTGCGTCTTTGCTTTATCAGATGGAGAGCGCTATGGCTTGGAATGAGCCGGGTGGCAACTCGAATAATCAGGATCCTTGGGGTGGCAAGCGTCGTAACAACGGCGACCGCAAGGGACCACCGGATCTCGACGAGGCCTTCCGAAAGCTGCAGGAAAGCCTGAACGGTTTGTTCGGTGGCKGTAAGAAACGTGGTAGCGACGACGGCGGTGGTCCGGGCAAGAGTGGCGGCTTTGGCGGCCTGCTCGGCATCGGTCTGGTCGTGCTGGCCGCCGTTTGGCTGTACAGCRCGGTTTATGTCGTCGACGAGCAGGAGCAGGCCGTAGTGCTGCGCTTCGGCAAGTACTACGAAACCGTAGGTCCGGGCCTGAATATCTACTTCCCGCCGATCGACAGGAAGTACCTGGAAAACGTCACGCGTGAGCGTGCCTATACCAAGCAGGGCCAGATGCTGACTGAAGACGAGAACATCGTCGAAGTGCCGCTGACCGTGCAGTACAAGATCAGCAACCTGCAGGACTTCGTGCTGAGCGTCGATCAGCCGGAAATCAGCCTGCAGCACGCGACCGACAGCGCCTTGCGTCATGTGGTGGGTTCTACTGCGATGGACCAGGTGCTGACCGAAGGTCGTGAATTGATGGCCAGCGAAATCAAGGAGCGTCTGCAACGCTTCATGGATACCTACCGCACCGGTATCACCGTTACCCAGGTCAACGTACAGAGCGCAGCAGCACCGCGTGAAGTGCAGGAAGCCTTCGATGACGTGATCCGTGCCCGTGAAGACGAGCAGCGTTCGCGCAACCAGGCTGAAACCTATGCCAACGGCGTCGTGCCGGAGGCCCGTGGTCAGGCCCAGCGCATCCTTGAAGATGCCAATGGCTACCGTGACGAAACCGTCTCGCGCGCCAAGGGTGAGGCCGATCGCTTCACCAAGCTGGTCGCCGAGTACCGCAAGGCCCCTGAAGTCACCCGCCAGCGTCTGTACCTGGACACCATGCAGGAAGTCTTCAGCAACACCAGCAAGGTTCTCGTGACCGGCAACAAGAACGGCCAGAACAACCTGCTGTACCTGCCGCTGGACAAGATGGTCGAAAGTGGACGCAACACCAGCACTCCGATGAGCGGTGCGGCAGCCACCAGCAATGAAGCGAATACGCGTGCGGCAGCTGATCTGCAGCAACAGCAAGCTCGTACCAGGGAGAGTCGCTGATGAGCAATAAATCGCTGATCGCCCTTATTGTCGGCGTCGTCGTGGCGATCGCTGCCTGGAACTGCTTCTACATCGTGGCTCAGACCGAGCGTGCGGTGTTGCTGCAGTTCGGTCGCGTGGTCCAGACCGATGTTCAGCCAGGCCTGCATGTGAAAGTGCCTTACGTCAACCAGGTGCGTAAATTCGACGCACGCCTGATGACGCTGGACGCACCGACACAACGCTTCCTGACGCTGGAAAAGAAAGCCGTGATGGTCGATGCCTTCGCCAAGTGGCGCGTGAAGGACGCAGAGCGTTACTACACCGCGACTTCCGGCCTCAAGCAGATCGCCGAYGAGCGTCTGTCTCGCCGTCTGGAATCGGGCCTGCGTGACCAGTTCGGTAAGCGCACCTTGCACGAGGTGGTGTCGGGTGAACGTGATGCGCTGATGGCGGATATCACGGCTTCGCTGAACAAGATGGCTGAAAAGGAACTGGGCATCGAAGTTGTCGATGTTCGGGTCAAGACCATCGACCTGCCGAAAGAAGTGAACCGCAGCGTGTTCGAGCGTATGAGCACCGAGCGTGAGCGTGAAGCTCGTGAGCATCGTGCCAAGGGTAACGAGCTGGCCGAAGGCATTCGAGCCGACGCCGATCGTCAGCGCCGCGTGCTGCTGGCTGAGGCCTATCGTGAATCCGAGGAGGTTCGCGGTGACGGTGATGCCCAGGCCGCTGCGATCTATTCCAAGGCCTACGGTCAGGATCAGGAGTTCTACGCGTTCTATCGTAGCCTGCGCGCCTACCGTGAAAGCTTCGCGAACAAATCCGACGTCATGGTCCTCGACCCAAGCAGCGACTTCTTCCACTACCTGGAAAAAGCCAAGCCTTGATACGACGTTGACCTGAATCCTCCCGCCGGGCGGCTAAAACCTCTGGCGGGGTGATCCTTTGGGAAAACGTGTGTATGATGCGGCAGCCGGGAAATTCCCGGCTTTTTTGCGTCTGCATGTTTGATTGCTGTTTTTAAGCAGATGCCGGGCCGATGGGCTCGACAGTTTTTCGAGGAAAGTGGTCAGCGAAGCCGGTAGAAGGGCTTTTCGCTCCGTCGCTCATGCGCGTGGTTTGCGCACAAGCTGATCATTTTCTGCTTCACTCAAGGATCGCCGACAGGTTGGTCGCCCGGATATAGGGGAAGGCGTAATGGCAACGGTAGACCGCTGGCTTCTGCCAGATGGCATCGAAGAAGTACTGCCACCGGAAGCTGCGCGCATTGAAGTCGCGCGTCGTCAGGTGTTGGATCTGTTCCAGGGCTGGGGTTACGAGTTTGTCGTGACTCCCCATATCGAGTACCTGGAATCCCTGCTGACCGGCGCGGGCCAGGACCTGGATCTGCGCACTTTCAAGGTCATCGACCCGCAATCGGGCCGTCAGATGGGTTTCCGTGCCGACATCACGCCGCAAGTGGCGCGCATCGATGCGCATACCCTGCGTCGTGAAGGCCCAAGCCGCCTGTGCTATGCCGGTAGTGTCCTGCACGCCCAGCCTCGCGCCTTGTCGTCCTCGCGCAGCCCGATTCAACTGGGTGCCGAGTTGTACGGCGACGGCAGTCCGAGCAGCGACGTCGAAGTCATCAGCCTGATGCTGGCCATGCTGCAACTGGCCGATGTGTCGGATGTGCACATGGACCTCGGCCATGTCGGTATCTACCGTGGCCTGGCCCGCGCTGCCGGTTTGTCCGGTGAAGTCGAGCAACAGTTGTTCGATGCTTTGCAACGCAAGGCCATCGATGAGGTCATTACCTTGACCGAGGGCTTGCCTGCCGATCTGTCGGGCATGCTGCGCGCGTTGGTCGATCTGTGTGGCGGCCGTGAAGTGCTGGCTGCGGCCCGCGAGCGTCTGGCCAAGGCGCCTGCACCTGTTCTGACCGCGCTGGACGACTTGCTGGCGATTGCCGAGCGGCTGTCCGTGCGTTTCCCTGAGCTGCCGCTGTATTTCGACCTGGGCGAGCTGCGTGGCTACCACTACCACACCGGTGTAGTGTTCGCCGTGTTCGTGCCGGGTGTTGGCCAGTCCATTGCCCAGGGCGGTCGCTACGACGACATCGGCGCCGACTTYGGTCGCGCGCGTCCGGCAACCGGTTTCTCTACTGATTTGAAAACCCTGGTGACCCTGGGGCGTGCTGAGATCGAGCTACCGTCTGGCGGTATCTGGATGCCTGACAGTACGGATGCAGCACTCTGGCAGCAGGTTTGCCAGTTGCGCAGTGAGGGTCAGCGTGTCGTTCAGGCTTTGCCTGGACAACCTTTGGCCGCCGCCCGTGAAGCGGACTGCGACCGGCAATTGATTCAGCAGAACGGGCTTTGGCAAGTTTCGCCACTGGCTTCTTGAGTTTTCCTGCCGGCCGCCGCCGGCACCAAGTTTGCGCGAATGAGGACAAGTGTTATGGGTAAGAATGTCGTAGTCCTGGGCACCCAATGGGGTGATGAGGGCAAAGGCAAGATCGTTGATCTGCTGACCGAACATGCTGCCGCCGTAGTGCGTTACCAAGGTGGCCACAACGCTGGCCACACTCTGGTGATCGACGGCGAGAAGACCGTCTTGCACCTGATCCCGTCGGGCGTGCTGCGCGAAGGCGTGCAGTGCCTGATCGGCAACGGCGTGGTGGTTGCACCTGACGCCCTGCTGCGCGAGATCACCAAGCTGGAAGAAAAAGGTGTGCCGGTGCGCGAGCGCCTGCGTATCAGCCCGTCCTGCCCGCTGATCCTGTCCTTCCACGTAGCGCTGGATCAGGCTCGTGAAAAGGCCCGTGGCGAGCTGAAGATCGGTACCACCGGTCGCGGCATCGGCCCGGCCTATGAAGACAAGGTTGCACGTCGTGGCCTGCGTGTGGGCGACCTGCTCAACATGCCGCGCTTTGAAGACAAGCTGCGTGAACTGGTGGATTACCACAACTTCATGCTGGTGGGTTACTACAAAGAGCCAGCCATCGAATTCGACAAGACCCTGGCCGAATGCAAAGAATACGCTGAGCTGCTCAAGCCGCTGATGCTGGACGTGACTGCCGAGTTGCACGACCTGCGTCGCGCTGGCAAGGACATCATGTTCGAAGGCGCCCAGGGTTCGTTGCTGGACATCGACCACGGCACCTACCCGTACGTGACCAGCTCTAACACCACCGCTGGCGGCGTTGCTACCGGTTCGGGTGTTGGCCCCATGTTCCTGGACTACATCCTGGGCATCACCAAGGCTTACACCACGCGTGTAGGTTCGGGTCCATTCCCGACGGAGCTGTTCGACGAAGTCGGCGCGCACCTGGCTAAACAAGGTCACGAGTTCGGCGCGACTACCGGCCGTGCTCGTCGTTGTGGCTGGTTCGACGCTGTTATCCTGCGTCGCGCTATCGATGTGAACAGCATCTCGGGCATCTGCCTGACCAAGCTGGACGTGCTCGACGGTCTGGAAACCATCAACATCTGCGTCGGCTACAAAGATGCAGAAGGCAAGGCCGTTGCCCCGACTGATGCTGACAGCTACGTGGGCCTGCAGCCTGTGTACGAAGAAGTGCCGGGCTGGACCGAATCGACCGTGGGCGCCAAAACCCTGGAAGAGCTGCCAGCTAACGCCCGTGCTTACATCAAGCGCGTCGAAGAGCTGATCGGCGCGCCGATCGACATTATTTCGACGGGCCCGGACCGCAACGAAACCATCGTCCTGCGCCATCCGTTTGCTTGATAAGTTGTTGATGTAAAACACAAAGGCCCCTTAATTGGGGCCTTTGTCGTTTATGTCTGTTGGACGGCATGACCTTTGCTATTAGCTTTGCCTAAAACGTCACTTTTGGCGTGCCATCAATTTAATGGCGCTTTTGCAGAGGGATATCAAGTGTCGGCCGTTCTCTCATTGTTACAAAGCCGTTTGTTGCGGYCCGTGTTCGTTACCCTTGGTATCGCCCTTTTGGTGCAGGTGCTGGTAGCTGTCGCTCTGACCCGGAGCACGGTGACCGCGCTGGAGGCCGATCTGGGCATGCGCCTGGGTGCAGACAGCCAAAAGCTTTCCGCTGAGCTTGAGCAGGCGGGGCGCGAAGTCACGTCGAGCCTCGACAGTCTCTCCACCAGTACCCGCCAGCGCCTGACAGCCGGTTTGTCCTCGCGACTGAAGGATGAGCAGGCGCAGTTGCGCGCAACGCTGGAAAAAGACCTGAAGGACTCCGCTAGCGACATGGCGCAGCTTCTGGCTTCCGTCGCGCCCCGCGCCATGTGGGACAACGACGTCCCGACGCTTTCCGAATTCGCCCGCCGGGCCCAGCGCAATCCCAATGTGCTGTTCGTGGTGTATGACGACGCTACCGGCCAGCACCTGACACGCTACCTCAACCGGGAAAACCCGATCAACAAGGCGCTGCTGGAAAAAGGCCAGGGCGAGCGGGCGCTCGACAAGGTGCTGGATGCGGCGAAGAACGATCCTTCGGTCTTCTACACCGAGGCTTCGATCAATCCCAATGGCGTGGAAATCGGCAAGGTCCTGATGGGAGTCTCGACCGCTTCGGTGGAGACCGATCTCACGGCCCTGGACAAGCGTTTCTCGGCCTTGATCGCCGGCAGCGATCAACTGGTGGGTGACAGTCTGAAAGGCGCGGCGGCTGACAGCGCAACGGCCATGCGCTCGCGCCTGCAGTCGGCGCAGTCCACGGCGGCTGAAATGAAGGCCAACACTACCGGCACCGTGCAGGAAGCTGCTGCGACATTGCGCTGGCGCATTGGCGTATGCCTGGCGGTGGTGGGTTTTGGTGTCCTGCTGTTGTTGGCGGTGGTCCTCGGTCGCCGAGTGGTCAATCGCCTGAAAATGCTGATCGTAGCCATGGATGACCTGGCGGCGGGTGAGGGCGATCTGACCAAGCGCGTGCAGATCAACAGCAAGGATGAAATCGGCGACATGGCCTCGGCGGTCAATCGCTTTGTGGACAAGTTACAGCCGATCGTGCGCGAGGCGGGCGATGTAGCCCAGCGTACCGGTGTGGAAATCGGTGCCATGACCTTGCGCAATGCCGGTGCGGATGCGGCGGCTGGCATGCAGCGCGACGAGGTGGCGGAGAGTTTGCGCGCACTGTCGCAAATGGCTGATGAGGCGCAGTCGGAAAGCCACGCYATGCAGGCGGCGCTCAAGCAAGTCGTGGACATTCGCCAGGCCACCGATGAAAACACCCGCACCTCGGCGAAAGTCGGCAGCCTGATCGAGGAGCTGGCGGGTCAGGTCAATACCGGGGCTCAAGTCATCGAGCGCCTGGCGCAGCAAAGTGAGCAGATTGAGGTGGTGCTGACGGTGATCCACGGCATCGCCGAGCAGACCAACCTGCTGGCGCTGAACGCGGCCATCGAAGCGGCGCGTGCCGGCGAGACCGGGCGCGGGTTTGCGGTGGTGGCTGACGAGGTGCGGGCGCTGGCGAGCAAGACGCAGAGCTCCACCGGCGATATTCAGGCGCACATCGTGGCGTTGCAGCAAGGTGCGCGTGAGGCGGTGGCGGCGATCGGTCAGGCCGGGCGCCAGGCCAGTGAGGGTTTGCTGGTGTTGCGTGACAGTGCTCGGTTGCAGCAGTCGGTGCAGGCGTCCGTCGAGCAGGTTCATGCGGCGATCGGTTTGGCCACCCAGGCCGCGGCGCATCAGGCTCAGGGCGCACAGGCGGTGCGGGGGAGGGTCCAGACTATTCACGCCCAGGCCGAGAAGGCGGCGCAAGCTGTCGTGGAGACCACGGCGAGCGGTAAGGTGCTGGATGGCCTGGCGGCGCAATTGAAGGCGAGCCTGGGGCAGTTCAGGGCTTAATGCTTTGTCAGGGATGGCCTCATCGCGAGCAAGCTCGCACAATGATGGTTGGCGGGCACGAAAATTGTGGGCGCCTCAGATCAAATGAGGGAGCGAGCTTGCTCCGGGCGGCGATCCGACGATGGCGGTCTCAACGGCTCAGATACATTCGGGTCGTCAGCAGATAGACCGGCAACCCCGACACCAGAATCAACAACGCCGCATAAGGCGCCGCCGCCGCAAATTCCACATTCGCCGTATGCGCCCAGACTTCCGTCGCCAACGTGTTCAGCCCGGTCGGGCTCAGCAGCAGGGTCGCCGTCAGCTCTTTCATTGCATCCAGGAATACCAGCGCAAATGCCGCACCCAAGGCCGGGAAAATAATCGGCAACGTCACCCGGCAAAACGCGCTGAGCGATGACGCGCCCAGTGTGCGTGCCGCCTCCTCAAGTTGCGGCGCCGCCTTGTTCAAGGCGGTGCGGATCGGTGCCTGGGCCAGCGGTAGAAACAGCAGGGCATAGGCGATCAGCAGCAATGCCGAAGTCTGGTAAAGCATCGGCACGTAGTGCAGGGCGAAATACACCAGGGCCAGGGCAATGACCAGCCCCGGCAGGGCGTGCAGCAGATATGGCAGGCGCTCGGCCCAGATCGCCAGTTGGCCTTTGTAGCGCACGACCAGCAGACCGACCGGCACCGCCAGCACCAGGCACAGTGCAGCGCCACCCAGCGACAGTGCGAGGGATGACATCAATGCCTCGCCGATTGCCGCCACGGGAAAGGCGGCCGATGATCCCACCGCCAACCAGTAGGCCAGCATGCCCAGCGGAATTCCGCTGCCAATGATTGCCAACAGCAGGCAATACAGCTGTCCCGCCACGGCCCAGGGGCCCAGTTGAACCTGTTCCGCGCGTCGCGCCGCACCTTGGCCGGTGCGTACGTGTCGACCCTTGCCGCGCACGCGCAGCTCCAGCCACAGCAGCGCCAGGCACAACATCAGCAGTACGGCGGAGAGCATCGCGGCGTTGGCATTGCTGAACTCCAGTTCGAACTGCTGATAGATCGCCGTGGTGAAGGTTTGCAGGCCGATGATCGACAAGGCGCCGAACTCCACCAGCATGTGCAGTGCAATCAGCAACGAACCCGCCAGCAGCGAAGGCCAGAGCAGGGGTAGGGTGACCTTGAAAAATACGCCCCAGCGATTTTGCCCCAGCGTGCGCGCGGACTCTTCGAGGGATGGGTCAAGGTTGCGCAGCGTTGCCGCCACGGGCAGGAAAATCAGCGGGTACTTGGACAGGCTCATCACCAGGATAGCCCCGCCAAGTCCCTCGAAATGAGCGCTGAGCGAAACCCAGGTGAAGCTGCTGACAAATGCCGGAACGGCGAACGGCAGGCAGAGGATCACGCCCCACAATCGTCGGCCCGGCAAATTACTGCGTTCCAGCAACCAGGCCAGCGACAAGCCGATTACCCCGCAAACAGCGGTGACCCCAATCATCAGTGCGAGTGTGTTGCGCAGCAAGCCGAATACATAAGGTCGCCATAGCAAATGCAGTGCTTCTGCCCAGCCCGCCTGCCAGGCTTTCAGGCCGACATACAGCAGAGGCAGGAGGCTGAGCGCCACCAACAGCAACACGGGCAGTATCAGCCAGATAGACGGCCGCTTGCGCCGTGGCGCGTACGCGTGATGCGCGGACAGTGAGGCACCCATCAATTCAGGCCAACGTCACGTTCCAGGTCCAGCGCTTCTTCGGCGTTGCCGAGGTCGGCAGGCGTGACTTTGGGTGCTTCCAGTTCGCTGAACGGCTTGAGCCCGCGATCAGATTCCATGCCT
This sequence comes from Pseudomonas sp. P5_A2_2, assembly GCF_054177685.1. NCBI lineage: Bacteria > Pseudomonadati > Pseudomonadota > Gammaproteobacteria > Pseudomonadales > Pseudomonadaceae > Pseudomonas > Pseudomonas sp. P5_A2_2. The sequence continues at coordinate 5,164 of NZ_JBGCUL010000033.1, read as the reverse complement.
TTGTGCAGAGGGTACTCGGCGGTGGTCTGGGTGATCACACGCTGGCCTTCCTCGCTGGCCATGTAGGCGAGCAATTGCTGTGCTTCTTTGGGGTGTTTGCTGGATTTGAGGACTGCGGCGCTGGAAACTGTGATCAGTCCGCCGACATCGCCGCCGGTGAAGTAATGCAGTTTCGAATCGAGCTGGCCTTTTTCGCGCTGCAGGGCGAACCAGTAGTAGTTGTTCACCAGCACGGTGGCGACTTCGCCATTTTCCACCGCTTTCAATGCAACCATGTTATTGCTGTAGGTCTTGCCGAATGCGCGCAGTCCGGTCAGCCATTCTTCGGCAGCATCCATGCCGTGAACTTTGATGATCGCGACGGCTTGTTCCTGAAAGGCACCACTGGTGGGCACGAAGCCGACCTTGCCTTGCCATTTTGGATTGGCGAACTCCATCACCGACTTCGGCAGGTCTTTTTCATCGACCAGTTTCGGGTTGTAGGCCACAACGCGTACCCGGGCGGTCACGCCAATCCAGGTGCCATTGCCGGCGACGTATTCCTTGGGCAGAACGGCCAGCGTGGCGTCATCCGCCTTGGCCAGCAGGCCTTGTTCGCCGAGTTTGTTCAGTGGCGGCGACTCTTCGGTGTAGATCACATCGGCGGGAGAGCGATCGCCTTCTTCGACGATCTGGCTGGCGAGCTGGTTGCTGCTGCCTTTGCGCACATTGACGTGGATCCCGGTCTTGGCTTCGAAAGCTTTGGCAACCGCGTCGCCGACTTCTTTGTGTTGGCCGTTGTAGAGGGTCAGGGCAACCGGGTCGGCGGCTTGGGTGAGGGGAGTGGCGAGCGCCAGGCCGAGCAGGGTAATGGTCAGGCCACGGCGCAGGGTATTTCGAAACATCATTCGCAGGGTTCCTCACTGTCGCATTGCAAAAACTTGCAACAATGATAAACGATATTGTTTCTCAAATGCGCCGATAAATCCCGTAGGAGCGAGCTTGCTCGCGATGGGCGTGAACGAAGACGCGTTCTGTCTGCTAACAAGTGTCACCCTTGAGTGCATCGTCGGAACGCCGCCCGGAGCAAGCTCGCTCCTACAGAGGGGGCGTGTTGCTTTTCAGAAGGCAGAAACGCAAAAACCCGCTTTCGCGGGTTTTTGTGAAATCCAAGGTCGTAACCTTGAATTTGAATTGGTGCCCAGAAGAAGACTCGAACTTCCACGACCTTGCGGTCACCAGCACCTGAAGCTGGCGTGTCTACCAATTTCACCATCTGGGCATTCATCTTCAGCGTTGCCGCTGTTGATGTGGCGCACTATACGGAGAGCTATTTGATCTGTAAACCCCTGATTTCAAATTAATAAACCAATGGTCAAAAATGCAAAAACCCGCTTTCGCGGGTTTTTGTGTGAGCCTTGAAATTGAACTAATCTCAAGCTCGAAATTGGTGCCCAGAAGAAGACTCGAACTTCCACGACCTTGCGGTCACCAGCACCTGAAGCTGGCGTGTCTACCAATTTCACCATCTGGGCAGTATCGGCAACGTTGTCCGTCGTCGATGGCGCGCACTATACGGAGCGTCTTTTTAACTGTAAACCCCCGGGATCAAAAAAACCTGGAAAATTTCGCCAGCGGCCTTCAAAACAGCTTTGCGATGTCGATACAGGGCTTTAGATGGGTCGTCTTAGCCTGAAATTTCCCGTTTCATTACGCCTATGCCAAACTAACCCGCATATAGACAAGGTGAAAACTCTCTAATGGCCGATTGGCAGTCCCTCGATCCCGAGGCCGCTCGTGAAGCGGAAAAATACGAAAACCCTATTCCTAGCCGTGAACTGATCCTTCAGCACCTTGCTGATAGAGGTTCGCCTGCTAACCGCGAGCAACTGGTCGAAGAGTTTGGTCTGACCACGGAAGACCAGATCGAAGCCCTGCGCCGCCGCCTGCGCGCCATGGAGCGCGATGCTCAACTCATCTACACCCGACGCGGCACTTATGCGCCGGTGGACAAGCTCGACCTGATCCTGGGTCGCATCAGCGGTCACCGTGATGGCTTCGGCTTCCTGGTGCCGGACGACGGCAGTGACGACCTGTTCATGAGCCCGGCGCAGATGCGCCTGGTGTTTGACGGTGACCGTGCCCTGGCGCGGGTTTCCGGCCTGGATCGTCGCGGTCGCCGTGAAGGCATGATCGTTGAAGTGGTGTCCCGGGCTCACGAGAGCATCGTCGGCCGCTACTTTGAAGAGGGTGGCATCGGTTTCGTGGTTGCCGACAACCCGAAAATCCAGCAGGAAGTGCTGGTCACGCCGGGTCGTAACGCCAACGCGCAGATCGGTCAGTTCGTCGAAGTGAAGATCACTCACTGGCCGACGCCACGCTTCCAGCCGCAAGGCGACGTGGTTGAGGTCGTGGGCAACTACATGGCGCCGGGCATGGAGATCGATGTCGCCCTGCGTACCTACGACATTCCTCACGTCTGGCCCGATGCTGTGCTCAAGGAAGCCGGCAAGCTCAAGCCGGAAGTCGAAGAAAAGGACAAAGAGAAGCGCATCGACCTGCGCCATCTGCCGTTCGTCACCATCGACGGCGAAGATGCCCGCGACTTCGACGATGCGGTCTACTGTGAAGCCCGTCCGGGCAAGCTGCGCCTGTTCTCGGGCGGCTGGAAGCTGTACGTGGCGATTGCCGACGTATCCAGCTACGTGAAGCTCGGTTCGGCGCTGGATGCCGAAGCGCAGGTTCGCGGCAACTCGGTGTACTTCCCTGAACGCGTGATCCCGATGCTGCCTGAGCAGCTGTCCAACGGTTTGTGCTCGTTGAACCCGCAAGTCGATCGCCTGGCCATGGTTTGCGAGATGACCATCTCCAAATCCGGCGAAATGACCGACTACTGCTTCTACGAAGCGGTGATCCACTCCCATGCCCGCCTGACCTACAACAAGGTCAGCGCCATGCTGGAAACGCCGAAAGCCACCGAAGCTCGCAAGCTGCGCGGCGAATACACCGACGTGGTGCCGCACCTCAAGCAGCTCTACTCGCTGTACAAGGTGTTGCTGGCGGCTCGTCATGTGCGTGGCGCGATCGATTTCGAAACCCAGGAAACCCGGATCATCTTCGGTACCGAGCGCAAGATTGCCGAAATCCGTCCGACCGTGCGCAATGACGCTCACAAGCTGATCGAGGAATGCATGCTGGCGGCCAACGTGGCTACCGCGGAATTCCTGAAAAAGCACGAAATCCCGGCGCTGTACCGCGTTCACGATGGTCCGCCACCGGAGCGACTGGAAAAGCTGCGCGCCTTCCTTGGCGAGCTCGGCCTGTCCCTGCACAAAGGCAAGGATGGTCCGTCGCCGAAGGATTACCAGGCACTGCTGGCCGGTATCAAGGATCGTCCGGATTTCCACCTGATCCAGACCGTCATGCTGCGCTCGTTGAGCCAGGCGGTGTACAGCGCCGATAACCAGGGCCACTTCGGCCTGAATTACGAAGCCTATACCCACTTCACCTCGCCGATCCGCCGTTACCCGGACTTGCTCACGCACCGGGCGATTCGCAGCGTGATCCATTCGAAGCAGAACACCCCGCACGTTCGTCGTGCTGGTGCGATGACCATTCCGAAGGCGCGCATCTATCCGTATGACGAGGCGGCCCTGGAGCAGCTCGGCGAGCAGTGCTCGATGAGCGAGCGCCGTGCCGATGAAGCGACTCGCGACGTGGTGAACTGGCTCAAGTGCGAGTTCATGAAAGACCGCGTGGGCGAATCGTTCCCGGGTGTGATCACCGCAGTGACCGGTTTTGGTCTGTTCGTCGAGTTGACCGATATCTACGTCGAAGGCCTGGTGCACGTCACCGCGCTGCCGGGCGATTACTACCACTTCGATCCTGTGCACCATCGCCTGGCCGGTGAGCGTACCGGTCGCAGTTTCCGCCTGGGTGACACCGTGGAAGTGCGGGTCATGCGCGTCGACCTCGACGAACGCAAGATCGACTTCGAGATGGCCGAGAAAACCATCAGTGCGCCGATCGGTCGCAAAAAACGTGGTACCGAAACGGCGGCACCTGCGGCGCCTTCTACTAAAACAGTCGCAGAACCGGCCCCGGCGAAAACCGGTCGTCGTCCTGCCAAGGAAAAAGCGGTCGAGGCCTATCGCCCGAGCGATGCGGCGGCGAAAAACGCCGAAGTGCGCAAAAGCCGTGAAATGAAACAGGCGTTGCTGGCCGGTGCGAAAAGCGGCGGTAAAGCGGCGTCTGGGGGAAAGACCAGTCGGTCGGCGCCTGACAAGGCTGTCGGCGGCAAGCCAGCCAAACCGAGCAAACATCGTAAAGGCCCGCCAAAAGCGGGCTCGGCTCCAGCCAAGAGTGGCGGGGCGCGTAAACCTAAGGCCAAGCCATGAGTCAGTTGGAAAAGATCTACGGCGTACATGCTGTAGAAGCGTTGTTGCGTCACCACCCGAAACGCGTGAAGCAGATCTGGCTGGCCGAAGGTCGCAATGACCCTCGGGTCCAGACGCTGATTGAGCTGGCGAACGAAAACCGGGTCCAGGTCGGCCAGGCCGAGCGCCGCGAAATGGACGCCTGGGTCGAAGGTGTACACCAGGGTGTGGTCGCGGACGTGAGTCCGAGCCAGGTCTGGGGCGAGGCGATGCTCGACGAGCTGCTCGATCGCACCGACGGCGCGCCGTTGTTGCTGGTGCTCGACGGCGTGACCGATCCGCACAACCTCGGCGCCTGCCTGCGTTCGGCCGATGCGGCGGGTGCGCTGGCAGTGATCGTGCCGAAGGACAAGTCAGCGACCCTGACTCCGGTTGTACGAAAAATCGCCTGCGGCGCGGCGGAAGTGATTCCGCTGGTTGCCGTGACCAACCTGGCGCGCACCCTGGAAAAGCTCCAGCAGCGCGGCTTGTGGGTTGTCGGTACGGCGGGGGAGGCCGAAGTCAGTCTTTATGACCAAGACCTCACTGGCCCGACCATCCTGATCATGGGTGCCGAAGGCAAGGGCATGCGTCGCCTGACCCGCGAACATTGCGACTACCTGGTGAATCTGCCGATGGCCGGTAGTGTCAGCAGTCTCAACGTTTCCGTGGCGACGGGGGTCTGTCTGTTCGAAGCGCAGCGCCAGCGCGCCGTCAAAGCCAAGGCTGCCGTCAAGAAGTCCTGACCTGCTGCAAATCTCCTGTGGGAG
>NZ_JBGCUL010000956.1:0-1674 GCF_054177685.1 Pseudomonas sp. P5_A2_2 | reverse complement strand
GCCCCACAGCGTGCGGAAAATTTCCAGCTTCATCGGTGATCCTCAAAAATCCCAGGGCCTGCTGCAAAAGCACTTCGACGGCGCCAGGCTGCCAAGCGCCTGGTTCGTTGTGGAGTCGATGTTAGACACAGGYCGCGCACAGAAAGAATCTGAAAGTTCAAATGAATACTTCAGACTTTCACTAACCAATAGCTAGCTATTTAACTCGCTTGCCAGGAGGGATTTTATGGGCGAGAACGTGTCTGCGTTGGCTATTAGCGAGAGATGCCATTGTTACGGCATCATTTTGAAGAGTCCCAAGCGACACCCGGGCTGCTGCTGGGCCGCTTTCTGCCGATTCTGTTGAAAAAGTCGGCCTGCCCAAACTGCCTGACCATTGACTGGTGAAAACGCCTTGCCTCGATCTTTCCCCATAAATGAGAGAGGAAAATTCGTCAGCACTCAGCCAGAACAAATGTTCATTAACCTGGGCGAACTGCAAGAAGCACTGAGAGGTGGAGCGGATTTAATCATGTTCGACGAACTGAGTCTGGATGACATGCGTGAAGGCGTTCGACTCAACAACGGACAGGCCCGGCTTGAGGCCAGCGGCGGAATCAATGAAAGTACATTGGTAGCTATCGCAGATACCGGGGTTGACTACATATCAATGGGTGCGCTAACTAAAAATATAAAAGCCATAGACTTATCTATGCGCTTGAGCCTTTAAATATCAGGCAATACTCTGCCGAGCCCTGCCTATGCCTCCGGTTGTCTGTCCGTTATCCGAGAGGTCTTGAAACGCAGGGGCCGCTCAATCAGTCCGCAGCGCTGGCAACCAGTGCTCCGCTCACCAGCAGACCAGATGTCTCTCGATCAACCTTGCCACTTCGGCTGCGTGAGTAAAACCCAGACTGTGGTCGGCGCCAGGGAAAACGTGTAGTTCAGCGCGGGGTAACAGTTGAGCAAGGCGTTGGCCGACGCGAACGGGKCTGATCGGATCAGAGTCTCCCCAGAGGAGCAGGACTGGCATGCGCAACTCGACCAACCGGAGCGTGAGGTCGGTGTGGTCGTCGAGAAACCAACTCGGCAGTGTCGGGTTGGCGGCAGCAAAATCCGGGCGCCAGTCATGCGCGCCCAGAGCAGACATATCCACCCCGCCAGAGGTGACGGTCAGCGTCAGGTGCGTGATCAGTTCAGGGCGTTCAAGCGCTGCAAGCACCGCGACTATACCGCCCATGGACTGCGCCACCAGCGCTGTGGGTCGGTCGATCTCGGCCAGCACGCGAGCCACCAGATCATCCATGCCGGTCACGCCAGGCAAGGGCGGAGTGTCTCCAAAGCCGGGCCAGCCGATATGGACCTGCTGCGCCGGGTGGGCCAGGCGCTCAGCAACCGGAAGCCAAAACCGGGTGTTACCCGAGGCTCCGGGCAGGAAGAGGAGTTTGGCGGGGGATGCGATCACAGGTTCGGTCCTTGAAGGTGCGATTGAAAGAGTCAGCAGAACAGGGCCCTTACCCTGGAATGCCAATGGCAGTTTGTTCTAGATCGATGGCGACTCAGATCTGCGCCAGCAGTTGCCCAAATGCATGGGCCGCAGGCGTCTTTCCTGTGACACTCCATATCAGTCTGAAATCAGCCTCCGGCAGCGGTGGCAGGCCATATTGACCATCAATTACCACCATACCGCTGTCT
>NZ_JBGCUL010000955.1:0-1675 GCF_054177685.1 Pseudomonas sp. P5_A2_2 | reverse complement strand
CCTCAATGCCAAGGCCGCGCAGAACGTCGACTTCGGCGGCTGGAAAATCGTCATCGGCGGTAGCGCCCTGAACCGTACGTTGTACGAGGCGGCCAAGGCCAAGGGCATTCAGTTGACCGCGGCGTACGGCATGTYGGAGACCGGGCCGCTGGTGTCGTGCGCGCACTTGAACGATGAGCTGATGGCAGGCACCGAAGACGAACGCACCACCTACCGGATCAAGGCTGGCGTGCCGGGGCCGCTGGTGGAGGCGGCGATCGTCGACACCGAGGGCAACTTCCTGCCCGCCGACGGCGAGACTCAGGGTGAACTGGTGCTGCGTGCACCGTGGCTCACCGAGGGCTATTTCAATGAACCGCAGAAGGGCGCCGAGCTCTGGGCCGGCGGCTGGCTGCACACCGGCGACGTGGCGACCCTGGACAGCATGGGGGTGATCGACATTCGTGACCGGATCAAGGACGTGATCAAGACCGGTGGCGAGTGGATTTCCTCCCTGGACCTGGAAGACCTGATCAGCCGTCATGCGGCGGTACGTGAAGTAGCAGTGGTGGGGATTCCCGATCCGCAGTGGGGCGAGCGGCCGTTTGCCCTGCTGGTGCTCCGTGAGGGTCATGCAATCGGGGCTCGGGAACTCAAGGAACACCTCAAGCCGTTCGTGGAGCTGGGGCACTTGAGCAAGTGGGCGATTCCGAGCCAGATTGCCCTTGTTACTGAAATTCCCAAGACCAGCGTCGGCAAACTCGACAAGAAGCGCATTCGTGTCGACATCACCGAATGGCAAGCCACCAACAGCACCTTCCTCTCGACGCTTTAAGCGCCTCTCGGCGTGCCCGAAAGGGCACGCCAGCCCCACCAAGCAAGCGCTTGGCTTGTCAATTCGAATTTTTCAGCCATCCTTGCCGTGCCGACGGGTGTCGGACTGGCGAAAGGACTGTTCCAGAGTGGCTGGCAACTGCAAATCACACTTTAGAGGGATCAAGCACTACTACCTGCTGGCTATAGTCCGTTCAAGGATTTTTAAGAACGGGGCAACCGCACGAACCGGGGCGATGCAACTTTGGAATGACTTTGGGATGCCATGGCTCCCGGTTATCCACAGCGTTTTTAGAAGTGCTCATTGCCATAAAAATAAAATGCACATGGAGTAGCGTCGATGACATCAGTAAACCAGTTCTGGCGCCGGGCGAAACTGCCCCTGGCTGTCAGTCTTGCTTCTACGCTCGCCGGGCCAGCATTCGGCGTCAGTTTCAACGTTGGTGAAATCGAAGGTCAGTTCGACTCATCCCTGTCGATTGGCGCCAGTTGGTCTACCGAACAGCCGAACAAGAACCTCATCGGCGTCAACAACGGCGGTAAGGGGCTGTCGCAGACTTCTGATGACGGTCACCTGAACTTCAAGAGCGGGGAAACCTTCTCGAAGATCTTCAAGGGCATCCATGACCTTGAACTGAAATACGGCGATACCGGTGTTTTCGTCCGTGGCAAATACTGGTACGACTTTGAACTGAAAGACGAAAGCCGTCCGTTCAAGGACATCAGCGACGACGGTCGCAAGGAAGGCGCCAAGTCCGCTGGCACTCAACTCCTCGACGCCTTCGTCTACCACAACTACTCCATTGCCGATCAACCAGGTTCCGTGCGCCTGGGCAAGCAGGTCGTGAGCTGGGGTGAAAGT
>NZ_JBGCUL010000954.1:0-1676 GCF_054177685.1 Pseudomonas sp. P5_A2_2 | reverse complement strand
CAAATAAAGCGCGCACCTTAGCTCAGATACTTGAAGGGCCGCATGAACTGACCAAGCTGTAGCAGCAATATAGGAGAATTCCTACAGATTAAAAGGAATGGGACTACGTATTAACTAGGTTTCTTATTAGGAAGGCTAGGAAAGTCTAGTGCTTTGGTGCACTTTGTAAGGAGGTTGTTTGTAAGTTTTACGCTGTATATTTGTCGGGATTTATATGTGTCTTTTTCTATATTGGTGCAGAGGTCAACAAGTCTATAAATTCAGATTGTTTCAGTGGTTTTATCAAGTATCCCAATAATGGCAGCCCGTAATCAGCGGCCGTATTTACAAGCTCATCCAATTCAGACGTTGTCAGGCTACTCAGAATGATCGCCTGTCTGATCAGCCCTCGCTGGCTGGCGAACCGGACCAGATCGAGTCCCGTCAGATCGGGCAGGCATTGATCGCATAAAAGAATGTCGAACGGTTGGTCGGCCCCGAGCATTTGCTGCATGGCGCTTTTGGCGCTATCGGAGGTAGTCAGTCGGGTGAAGCCATAACTTTCCAGCAGGTACTGAGTGGCTATTAGTTGGAAGGGATGGTCTTCCACCACAAGGATGCGTAGATCGTCTTCGGCCATGGGGTGCACTTCATCTGTCGAACAGAAGGGAGGGCGATTGTTTCGCGAGAGTGCTGGACAAGCGATCAGTTTGCTCGACAGGTGCTGTAGGGCGATTCGACGAGACTTGAGTGCTGTTGGAGTTTCAAGGGGGGATCAGCCATTACGAATGCCGTAATGGCTGATCAAACGATACACCTCAGTGGCTGGCGCGTCCGGTCATTTCCAAGGCCATCTCACTGGCATAGCTGTCGGTCATGCCGGCGATGAAATCAATCATGCGCAAAAACGAAGTGTGCAATGGGCCGTGAGGGTCGGGCGCATTGTTGCCCAGCAGATCAAGGATACGACGGCTCTTGAACGACGGCGTACTTCCGTTGTGTTGCTCCAGAGCTGCGCCGCAAAAGGCGTTGAGCAGGATTTCCAGTGTGGTATAGGCGCCGATCTCGTGCAGAGTCTTGCGCTTGTCCTGGAAGATTTTCTTGCGGGCCATGTCCTTGGCATTCAGCACGCAACGCTTGGCGGGACCGTGCATGTGTTCCACCAGGTCGCCGCAAAGCGTACCGGCCAACAGCGCATCCTGTTGCTCGACAAACGCCCGGGCCGCGGCATTGGTCAAGTGCTCGATGGCTTTACCGCGCAGTATCGCCAGTTTGCGTCGGCGCGAATCGCCGGGACCGAGCTGGCGGTAGGTCTCAGGCAAGTCATCGCCCACCAGGCCCAGGAGCAGGGACTCGACTTCGGCGTATTCCAGCAACTCCATTTCCAGGCCGTCTTCCAGGTCGATCAGTGCATAGCAGATGTCGTCGGCAGCCTCCATCAGGTACACCAGAGGATGTCGCGCCCAACGTTGCTCCTCCAGTTGTGGCAGGCCGAGTTTATGGGCGATCTGCTCAAGTAGCGGCAGCTCGCTCTGATAACAGCCGAACTTGTGTTTCTTGTAGCCCAGGGAGTCGGCGTGCCTGGCCGTCCATGGATACTTCAGGTACGTGCCCAGCGTTGCATAGGTCAGTCGGGTGCCGCCGTCGAACTGGTGATACTCCAGTTGAGTGAGTACCCGAAAGCCCTGGGCATTGCC
>NZ_JBGCUL010000953.1:0-1676 GCF_054177685.1 Pseudomonas sp. P5_A2_2 | reverse complement strand
CGGTTGCCTGCAATTCAGCGTGGCTGCCGGTGCCTCTGCGCTGGTGGGCGTGCTGCACGACGGCAGCGCCGTGCCGATGGCGATGGTCATCAGCCTGTGTGGAATTCTGGTGGTGGGCGCGGCATTGCTCACCCGGCGTTTGCAAAATGCCCGGGCGCTGGCGCAAGCCCAGGTTTGAGACCGGAGTCAGCCGGCCGCACGCTGCGGGTGGAGGACGGGAATCTGGTGAGGGGCCTGGATGCGGGCTTCAAGAGTACGCGTGAAAGCGCGAGCTTCTGCTTCGCTGCGGAACGTCACAGCATGTTGATCCAAGCGAACTTGCCACTGGGACTTTGCCAGTTCTTTTATCAGGATCTTCATAGCCGAACTCCTCTTGTAAAAGATGTCTTGTAAAAGATGTCTCGTAAAAGACGTTACGCAAAAGACTGCCTCGCAGGAGATTCGATTGTAGTCCCGAATTCGAGCACCATTGTGACAAGGATCAACTGTCGGACTGACGGTTTGTAACTAAAAAAAACACGACTTTCGAGGGTGCCCGCAGGGATTGTCGGCGACCGGAACTACCCGGTCGCCGACGGAAAACATGAAATCAGCGATGGTTTTTTTCAGCGCCTCAGAACCCTTCCAGCACAATCTTGCCCTTGGCTTTGCCGCTCTCCAGCAGGGCATGGGCACGGCGCAAATTGGCCGCATTGATCGTGCCGAAGTGTTCGCCCACCGTGGTTTTCAGGGTCCCGGCATCGATCAGCCAGGCGACGCGATTGAGCAGGTTGTGCTRCTCGATCATGTCCGCGGTTTCAAACAGCGAACGGGTGTACATGAACTCCCAGTGCAGTGACAGGCTCTTGCGCTTGAGCTTGGTCACGTCCAGGGCCTTGGGGTCATCGATCAGCGCCAGCTTGCCCTGGGGCGCCAATGCCTCGACCAGTTGGTCCAGGTGCTGGTCGGTCTGGGTCAGGCTGGCGACGTGGGTGACCTGATCCACGCCGGCACGCTTGAGTGCTTCGCTCAGTGGCTGGCTATGGTCGATCACCAGATCGGCACCCAGTTCCTTCACCCAGCTTTGGGTCTGCGCACGCGAAGCGCTGCCGATGACTTTCAGGGCCGTCAGTTGGTGAGCGAGCTGCGTAAGAATCGAACCCACGCCACCCGCCGCGCCGACGATYAACAGGCTCTGGCCTTCATCGGTTTTGCCTTCGCGTACTTGCAGGCGTTCGAACAACAGTTCCCACGCCGTGATCGCGGTGAGCGGCAGGGCAGCGGCTTCGGCGAACCCGAGTGTCCTCGGCATGCGGCCGACGATGCGCTCGTCCACCACATGCAACTCGCTGTTGCCACCCGCACGCGCGATGGAGCCGGCGTAAAACACCTTGTCGCCAGCCTGGAACAGCGTCACCTCACTGCCCACCGCCTTGACCACGCCGGCCACATCCCAACCCAACACTTTGGCCGCGCCATCTTCGGGCTGGACGTTCTGGCGCACCTTGGTGTCCACCGGGTTGACCGAGATGGCTTTGACTTCCACCAGCAAGTCGCGGGGGCCGGCAACCGGCTCCGGCAGCTCGATGTCTTGCAGAGCCTTGTCGTCACTGATCGGCAACGAGGCGTAATAGGCAATGGCTTTCATGGGCGACTCCTGAACACTAATAAAGAAGCGATGCGATGGGGGAGATGAT
>NZ_JBGCUL010000952.1:0-1676 GCF_054177685.1 Pseudomonas sp. P5_A2_2 | reverse complement strand
GGCAAGTCGGATCGCCGCACCGCCGCTCCCACAGGTTTTGGTGGTAACAATAAAAAAGGCGACTGCCGTGAGGGAGTCGCCTTTTTTGTGTTCGATGAATCTTACGCCATGTTACGCGCGTAGAAGATTTCGAGCATTTCGTGTTTCACCCGCTCGGTCACCTGGGCGCGTTGCTCAGAGGACAGGTTGCTGGTGGCGTCGCCGAACAGGTAGTTATCCAGTTCGAAGTTCTTCAGCAGCATCTTGGTGTGGAACAGGTTTTCCTGGTACACGTTCACATCGGTCATCTGATACGCGTCGTACGTGTCATCGGAGAGGTAGTTCTGGATCGAATTGATCTCGTGGTCGATGAAGTGCTTTTTGCCTTCAACGTCACGGGTGAAACCGCGCACACGGTAGTCCACGGTCACGATGTCCGAATCGAACTGGTGAATCAGGAAATTGAGCGCTTTAAGCGGTGAAATGACCCCGCAAGTCGACACGTCGATGTCCACTCGGAAGGTTGCAATACCGCTGACCGGATGGATTTCCGGGTAGGTGTGCACCGTGATGTGGCTCTTGTCGAGGTGAGCAAGAATGATTTCAGGCAGCGGGCCCGGGGATTCTTCGATCTGACTGTCGGTCGGGGTTACCGGCTCTTCCGAGATCAGGATCGTGACGCTGGCGCCCTGCGGCTCATAGTCCTGACTGGCAATGTTCAGGATGTTGGCACCAATGATATCGACAACTTCCGTGAGGATCTGCGTCAGGCGTTTCGCGTTGTACTCTTTATTGATGTACTCGACGTAAGCCTGCTGGTCTTGCGGGGTTTCCGCGTAGCAGATGTCATAGATGTTGAAGCTCAAGGTCTTTGTCAGGTTATTGAACCCGTGGAGCTTGAGTTTGCTTTTCACCGTTAAAAACTCTCTATGTGTTTGCGGCCCGGCCGCGTGATCAAGCATGCCCGTCAAATGCGAACAACGCACCTGCGTAGGACGGTTAACACCTCTTCGCGATGGCGATTTTGGTTGTCTGTTCGGGTGCGAGGCCTGTCGGCTGACGGGCCACTACCCTGAAAAAAGTGGCGCATTATGCAGACGTCAGCTTGTGTTCGCCAGAGTCTGCACTGCTTTTATGATAGTTGAATGTCGATTCAACCGAGCTCGATGATTTCATAGTCGTGGGTAATTGCCACGCCTGCCGCGCCGAGCATGATCGAGGCCGAGCAATACTTCTCGGCAGACAGCTCGATGGCGCGTTTGACCTGGGCTTCTTTCAGCCCGCGGCCCTTGACCACAAAATGCATATGAATCTTGGTGAATACCTTTGGATCTTCGGTCGCACGCTCGGCTTCAAGGAACGCTTCACAGCTTTCGACCGCCTGGCGGGACTTCTTGAGGATGCTGACCACATCGAAATTGCTGCAACCGCCGACACCCAGCAGCAGCATTTCCATCGGCCGGACACCCAGGTTACGTCCGCCGGCATCGGGCGGACCGTCCATGACCACGACATGACCGCTACCGGATTCGCCGAGGAACATGGCTTCGCCAGCCCATTGGATGCGTGCCTTCATCGCCAAGACTCCACTGTATAAAAAAGGGTCGCCAGCTTAGCACAGGCCCCGTGATTGACAGCGCCCGGCGTCTTAGGACATATCCCACTGCCTTGTAGGTAAATGCTCGAATATTGCAGGA
>NZ_JBGCUL010000951.1:0-1677 GCF_054177685.1 Pseudomonas sp. P5_A2_2 | reverse complement strand
GGTGTCGCCTCAACGACCCCCGCAGGCAGGGTTTCAGGTATCAATTAGAGCAGTCCGGCCTGTGTCATCAGCTCCACGGCTTTTTTGCTGTCGAGTTTTGAAGCATCGACAGTCGGCGCATCGAGTTGCTGCAGGGGCACCAATTTAGGGTTGGATTCAGCGTTCTTGCCCACGGCGTACTCAAACGACTTGCCGTTCTTCAGGACAGCCTGGCCATCCTTGCCGGTAATGTATTTGAGAAACGCCTGGGCTTGTTCTTTGTGTTGGCTGGAAKCGAGGACGCCGCCGCCGGAGATGCTAACAAAAGCGCCCGGATCTTTGTGCTTGAAATAGTGCAGGGCGGTGTTTTTGCTGTTTTCGCCGGTCTTGGACTGATCCACCAGGCTGTAATAGTGGTAGATCACGCCGCTGTCGATCTGCCCGGCATTCACTGCTTTGAGTACCGAGCTGTTGCCACGGTAGTTGGCGTAGTTGGTTTTCATGGCCTTGAGCCACTCAAGTGTGGCGGCCTCACCCTTTTGTTCCAGGATGGCAGCGACGATGGCCTGGAAGTCAGCACCGCCTGGCGATGCAGCCCAGCGTCCTTTCCAGCTCGGATCGGCCAGGTCCATGATCGATTTCGGCAGATTGGCTTCCGAAAGTTTGCCTGGGTTGTACACAAACACCGTGGAGCGCGCGGCAATCCCGACCCATTTGCCGTGGGCCGGGCGGTAGGCGGAGTCAACCTGTTCCAGCGTGGCTTTATCGACAGGCGCAAACAGCCCGGCGTTGTCGACCAGCACCATGGCCGGGGAGTTTTCGGTCAGGAATACATCCGCCGGAGAAGCCGCGCCTTCCTGCACGATCTGATTGCCCATCTCGGTGTCATCGCCGTTGCGCAGGGTGACGGGAATACCGGTTTCTTGAGTGAAGCCCTCGACCCAGGCCTTGGTCAGGCCTTCGTGTTGCGCGTTGTACACCACGATGCCGACGGAGTCGGCTGCATAGACCTGGCCAGCGCTCAGCAAAGCGGTGGCCAGCAGGGCCTTTTTCAAGAACGAGGGGATGTTGGGAATCATTCTGCGGGCTGCTCCTGGTGCATTTTTTGAAAGTCATACGCATTGAAACGCTTGTAAATCAATGCGAATCATTTGCATGTTTTGAATTGCAGGGAATGTAGAGATCCAAATGAGAAAATAACGTAAAAAAAACCGTAAATACATGTAATTTTCATTCAGATTAGCAGGGCTGTGCCCGCTGTGGTTCGACTCGCCGATCAAACGAGGCGAAAACGAAAAAAACCGAGAGGCCGCTTTGGCCACCCGGTTTTTTTGCGTCTTGCCTGTCAGGGCTGGATTTGCGGGAAGATCAGGACCTGCAGGTTGCCGCGCTGATAGCGCTTGCCGTCGATGGGCAAGGCTTCGACTTCCTGGACTTCATCGACGCTGTTGACTCTCATTACCACCCCGACCGAGCCCTTTTTACGCGCCTCGGTCATCCAGTGTCCGACCTCCTGCAGGGTCACTTTGCGCGAGGCGGCGGCGGGATCCGAGAGGCCGTATTTCATTTCACCAACGACGTTGTAGAGCGCTACTTCCGGTCGCCTGGTCAGCCACGACAAGGCCGATGCCGCACCCAGGTCGTTGCTCAGCAGCGAGGTGGTCTGGTTCAAGCTGTCCAGGTGTTCGGCGATAAACC
>NZ_JBGCUL010000950.1:0-1679 GCF_054177685.1 Pseudomonas sp. P5_A2_2 | reverse complement strand
TCGTTGTACTCAGGGCCGACAAAGGCAAAACCTTTACCGGCGTCGGTTTTCAGGAAACCGTCGTCCAGGTTGACCGAGTCGGCCAGCAACGCGTCAATGCGGCCGGAGACCATGTCCAGGTTGGCTTCCTGCTGGGAGCCGTAACGCACCAGGACAATCCCTGCCGGTTGCAATACTTCAGTGGCGAAGCGGTCGTGGGTACTGGCACGCAGGACACCGACTTTCTTGCCCTTGAGCTCGGTCAGCGGGTCCTTGACGTCGCTGCCTTCCTTCATCACGAAACGCGCCGGGGTGTGGTAGTACTTGATGGTGAAATCGACGTTCTTCTTGCGATCATCAGTGATGGTCATGGACGACAGGATGGCGTCGATTTTCTTGACCTTCAGTGCCGGGATCAGGCCATCGAACTCTTGCTCGACCCAGGTGCACTTGACCTTCATCTGCTCGCACAGGGCGTCGCCGATGTCCACGTCGAAACCGGCGAGTTTGCCGTCAGGGGTTTTCATCGAGAATGGCGGGTAGCCGGCTTCGATGCCGATGCGGATCGGCTTGGCGTCATCAGCCACGGCGGTCAGGGACAACATCGACAGTGCCAGGGCACCGAACATCACTAGCTTCTTCATTTATAACTCCTGTGCGCGGAGGCTTTTATTGGCAGCTTCGATTGGCAGCGTTCGGTTATCGCTTTGTGAGCGGGAACCGAAGTGGCCGGCAGTCTAGAGTGGCTACCGGAGGGCAAATTACGCCGAGGCGACAAATATTTACAGAAAAGTGGCGGCAGGATGGAGGTATTGAGGTGCACGCGCCATGACGGGGCAAAGTCTGTCAGACAAGCCGCGTTTTCAGCACAAACCTGCAGCGTTTGCGGCTGCATCCGACGGAATGAGCCGACTGGCGATGCTGGATGTTTTACGGCACATTGAGTGCCCTTGCGTCCCATCGAGACTAGCGTAATGCCCACGTTGAACCTGATCCAGCACCACCGCGCCGAGGGCCCGGGAGCCATCGCCATCTGGGCCGAATCCCGAGGGCTGGCGCTGAACGTGTTTCGCGCCGACCTGGGTCAATTGCCGCCCGTCAGCGCCGACCCCGTGATCCTGTTGGGCGGCCCTTATGAATCCAATGCCGGTCCGGCCTGGCTGGAAGCCGAACGGCAATGGCTCGCAGGCACTCTGGGTCTGGGTGGGGCCGTATTCGCGATATGCCTGGGGGCACAGTTGCTGGCACTGGGTCTCGGAGGGAATGTACGGCGGATGGACCGGACCGAAACCGGATGGACCCGCGTGAGCTTTATCGATGGGCAAACGCTGAAGGTGCTGGAGTGGCACGAAGACGCCATCGATCTGCCGCCTGCTGCGCAACTGCTGGCCAGCAGCGCGTTATGCGCACAGCAGATGTACCGCGCCGGGCCGACGCGGCTGGGGTTGCAGTTTCATCCAGAGTGGAATGCCGAATCGGTGGCCTTGCTCAATGCACATTTTGGCGATGAGTCGCCGTTGCCACGGGGTTCGGAGGAGACTGAGGCTTACGCAGCAGTGGCCAAGTGGTTGGAAGCGACACTGGATAAGTGGTGGGCGGCCGTAAATGAATAAAAAAGATCAAAAGATCGCAGGCTGCGCCAGCTCCTACAGGCACCGCAATCCAATGTAGGAGCTGGCGCAGCCTGCGATCTTTTACKG
>NZ_JBGCUL010000949.1:0-1679 GCF_054177685.1 Pseudomonas sp. P5_A2_2 | reverse complement strand
ACAGAAAACCTGGCAGGAAATGACTGAAGGATCCGTTTCAAACAGGAAAATTAAACCCCACCCGGGGCCGCTTTGTTGCGGCACAATTGCGCGATGGCGGTCACCTGACGCCGTCGTTCCTTTCCATCTTTAGAGTGATTGCTGG
This sequence comes from Pseudomonas sp. P5_A2_2, assembly GCF_054177685.1. Classification (NCBI taxonomy): domain Bacteria; kingdom Pseudomonadati; phylum Pseudomonadota; class Gammaproteobacteria; order Pseudomonadales; family Pseudomonadaceae; genus Pseudomonas; species Pseudomonas sp. P5_A2_2. The sequence goes on along the minus strand of NZ_JBGCUL010000949.1, from coordinate 1,534 downwards.
TGCAGGCGACCCGTTTAACCCTGATTTGTCACGCTCGAACCGTCGCACAGAAATTGGCGCGTTTTCCTCTGGACGAGCCTTTGGAGATGGATTGGCAAGCGCTCAGGCTTTCCCGTCGCAATCAGTTCAGGGGCGCTGCGCGCCTTGTCTGCGGCCCGGAGTTGCGCACCCGGCAAACCGCCGAACTGTTTGGCAGCGCGCCGCAGATTGTCGACGCACTGAGGGACTGTGACTTCGGGCGCTGGAGTGGAATACGCATTAGTGATCTGCAAAAAAACGATTCCGAGACGCTCCAGCATTGGCTGGGCGACCCGGCTTCGGCACTCCACGGTGGCGAGTCACTGGTGCAACTGGGCGAGCGCGTCGGCGCATGGTTGACTACGTTGCAGTCGACGCCGGGGCACATCGTCGCCATTACCCATCCCTTCGTCATCCGTGCCGCACTGACGCAGGTGTTGCAAGGCGCATCGTCCAGCCTGATCGACGTCGAACCCCTGTCGGCGGTCGAACTGAGGTTCCATGGCCGCTGGCGGCTGCGCTTGCCGGGCACCGACCCCGAGGATCTGCTGTGATGAAAAAACTCCTGGTTATCGGCATAGGTGCTGGCAATCCCGACTACATCACGATGCAAGCGGTGAAGGCGCTGAATCAGGTCGACGTTTTTTTTCTCATGGACAAGGGCGAGAGCAAAAACAAACTCATCGATTTGCGGCGCGAAATCTGCGAACGCTACATCACCGATCGCGATTACCGTTTTGTCGAAGCCCAAAGCCCGGAGCGCGAGCGTGGTGAGGTGGACTACAAGACCAGTGTCGACGACTTGAACCTGGCCAAACAGCAGACCTTCGAACGGCTGATCAACGATGAAATGTCTGACGGCCAGTGTGGTGGTTTTCTGGTGTGGGGCGATCCCGCGCTGTATGACAGCACCCTTCGCATCTTGCAGGCGATCCAGGCCTCAGGTGCCTGCACGTTCGAGTTCGAGGTGATCCCCGGCATTACCAGCGTCCAGGCGTTGGCGGCACAGCACAAGGTGCCGCTCAACCAGATTGGCCGCTCGGTTGAAATCACMACGGGCCGGCGTCTGGCGGCAGGGCAGGTGAGCGATGCCGACAGCCTGGTGGTGATGCTCGATGCCCAGGATGCTTACCATCAGGTGGTGGATCAGGACACCGAGATTTACTGGGGCGCCTATCTGGGGACGCCGGATGAAATCCTGATCAGCGGCAGGCTCAAGGATGTGGCGGATGAAATCCAACGGGTGCGAAAGGCTGCGCGGCTGGCCAATGGCTGGATCATGGATACCTATTTATTGCGCAAGCCTTGAGCACTGAACTGCCCGGTCTGACGCCTTCGCGAGCAGGCTCGCTCCCACATTATTTGAAATGCAGTTCCCTAATGAAATGGCTACCCCCGCCGCCCCCTGTGATCGACCACTAAGCTTTCACAGGGGGCTTATCGGAGATCATTGCCATGAGCAAAGTAGCTATTGCCGCCATCGATCTGGGAAAACACACCTTTCATCTACATGCAC
>NZ_JBGCUL010000948.1:0-1680 GCF_054177685.1 Pseudomonas sp. P5_A2_2 | reverse complement strand
GATGTGTATCAGAGACCGGCAACACCCGTGGCCTGCATGAAGAATTCGGCAGCGCGCGCATTCGCGATACGCCTATCTCGGAAACCGCCTTCATCGGCGCTGCCGTGGGCGCGGCCTCTGACGGCATGCGTCCGATTGTCGAACTGATGTTCGTCGACTTCTTCGGCGTCTGTATGGACGCGATCTACAACCTGATGGCGAAGAACACCTACTTCTCCGGCGGCAAGGTCAGCGTGCCCATGGTGCTGATGGCATCCACCGGTGCCGGCTACTCCGACGCCGGGCAGCATTCGCAGTGCCTTTACGGCACCTTCGCTCACCTGCCAGGCATGAAGGTGGTGGTGCCGAGCAACGCCTACGACGCCAAGGGCCTGATGACCGCCGCCATTCGTGATGACAACCCGGTCGTCTACCTGTTCCACAAGTCGCTGCAGGGCATGGGCTGGCTGGGTACCGAAAAGGGCGCCACGGTGGCTGTACCGGAGGAACCCTATACCGTGGAGATCGGCAAGGCGAAGACGGTCCGCGAAGGCAGTGATGTCAGTATCGTCAGCCTGGGTGCCGGCGTGCATCACGCGCTGCGCGCTGCCCGGCAGTTGGAGCAGCAGGGTGTCAGCGCCGAAGTCGTGGACCTGCGCAGTCTGGTGCCGCTGGACCGTGAGCACGTCATCGCCTCTGTGCGCAAGACCGGCCGACTCATCGTTGTCGACGAGGACTATCACAGCTTTGGTGTGAGCGGCGAAATCATCGCCAGCGTCGTCGAACACGACATCGGGATGCTCAAGGCGCGCCCGCAGCGAGTGGCTTTCCCCGACATTCCGATTCCTTTCACACCGCCTATGGAGCAATGGGCGCTGCCTTGCGCAGCAAAGATCGTTGCGGCCTACCAGAACCTGAAGAACGAGGAATAACAACATGTCCAACTCAATCCTGATTCCCGCCGACCTCTGGGAAGGCGACGCCGAAGCCGTAATCACTTCCTGGCTGGTCAGTGATGGCGCCGAAGTTGGTCAAGGCGACCTGGTGGCAGAAATCATGTCTGAAAAGGCCCAGTTCGAGATCGAGGCACCAGCTTGCGGCGTGCTGAAAATCCTCGAAGAAGAAGACGCTGTGGTGGTCAAAGGCGCAACCATCGGGTTAGTGGAGTGAGCCATGGGGCACATACAGAATGTTGCTGCCCGTACCGGTAGCACCGTGCTCTTGAAAGGCATGCGAAAAATGATCGCTGCGAAGATGAGCGAAAGCTTGCAGACTGCCGCGCAACTGACTCATCACGCTGAATGCGAGTTGACCAACCTGCAGGCGAAACGGGCGCAGCTGAAGGCTGCGGGTAGCCAGGTATCGCTCCAGGACCTGCTGCTGTTTGAGATCGTATGTTCCCTGAAGAACCATCCGGGACTCAACGCAACCCTGCAGGATAACCAAATCACGCGGCATGGTTCGGTGCATCTCGGTCTGGCGATCCCGCTGCCGGACGATCTGCTGGTGGCGCCCGCACTGTTCGATGCCGACCAACTGGATGCGCAGGGCTTGGCATTTGCACGCCGGGCCCTGGTGGACAAGGCACTGTCCGGGAAGCTCTCGGTGAAGGAGCTGACGGGCGCCACGGTGACCGTGACCAACCTGGGGCTGTCGCGGGTGCGTTTCTTCACGCCCATCCTCAATGTCCCTCAGGTGGCC
>NZ_JBGCUL010000947.1:0-1680 GCF_054177685.1 Pseudomonas sp. P5_A2_2 | reverse complement strand
CTGTTGAAGAACGTGGTCAACTTGGCGAAGGGAATCAAATTGACCCGATCGTAAAGATCCACATGCCCGGCATCTGGAACGATCAGCAACTCTTTGGGTTCGGCCGCCCGTTTGTAGGCGTCCTCGCTGAACTCCCTTGAGTGCGCCGTGGCGCCCGTAATGAAAAGCAGTGGGCGCGGGGAGATGGTCTCGATGTCGTTGAACGGGTAGAAGTTCATGAACTTCACATTGCTGGTCAGCGTTGGCATGGTAGTGGTTTGCGGCGATGCGCCAGCGGGGGTGACCTCGCCGCGCGCAGTGCGGTAGAAATCATAGAACTCATCACCCACAGCGTTGCCGGTCAGCTTTAGTGGTGAGCCGCTGGTATAGCGAACTTCGCCGCCCCAGAATTCCGCGTTACGCTGCTGCGCCGCATTGCGAATGATTTGCTGGCGTTGTTCCAACGTTACTGAGTGCTTGAGGCCGTTACGGTTGGCCGCCCCCATGTCATACATGCTGACCGTGGCGATGGCTTTCAGACGTGGATCGATCTTGGCGGCGCTGATGGCGAAGCTGCCACTGCCGCAGATACCGATGACACCGATACGCTCTCGATCGACGATCGGGCGAGTGCCGAGATAGTCCACGGCTGCACTAAAGTCCTCGGCGTAAATATCGGGCGAAACCGCTTGGCGAGGCGTACCTTCGCTTTCGCCCCAGAACGACAAGTCCAGTGATAGCGTGACAAATCCCTGCTCGGCCATTTTAGTGGCGTAAAGATTCGCACTCTGCTCCTTTACTGCACCCATAGGGTGACCGACGATTATCGCTGCACTCTTTGATTGCGGTTCGAGTCCTTTGAGGGTGAACAGGTTACCTGTCACCTTCATGCCATATTGGTTCTTGAAGTTAACCTTTTCTACGATCACTTTATCGCTGGAGTAGAAGTTGTCTGCGCCGTTCGACATGTTGGCTCCCATTGAAGAAAAAGAGATAACAAGCAGCCCTAGGGCTAGCAAAATTCCTTTCACTGCATATTCCTTTCGATTGAATGGTTGTTCACTGGAGTTTTTGACTCAGGCGTTTAGTCAGCCAACGAGGCGTTGTCGATCACGAAGCGATACTTGACGTCACCCTTGAGCATTCGCTCGTAGGATTCATTTATCTGGTCTGCTCGAACCAGTTCGATGTCGGCGACGATGCTGTGCTCGGCACAGAAATCCAGCATCTCCTGTGTTTCCGGGATGCCTCCGATCATCGAGCCGGCAATCGTTCGGCGCTTCATGATCAGGTTGAACACGTTGGGTGACGGATGCGGCGAGGCCGGTGCGCCGACTAGCGTCAGCGCACCATCACGCTTGAGCAGAACCAAAAAAGCATCAAGATCGTGTGGGGCTGCGACGGTGTTGAGAATGAGGTCGAAACTCTTGGTATGTGCCGCCATTTCTTCAGGGTTGCGCGATACGACCACCTCATCGGCGCCTAACTCCTTTGCCGCCTCGCACTTGGATTCAGAGGTGGTGAACGCCACAACGTGGGCACCCATCGCGTGGGCCAACTTGATGCCCATGTGACCCAGACCGCCGATGCCGACCACGCCTATTTTCTTGCCTGGGCCGGCGTTCCAGTGACGCAGAGGAGAGTAAGTAGTGATGCCCGCGCACAGCAGCGGGGCGACGGCAGCCAGTTGCGCCTCGGGAT
>NZ_JBGCUL010000946.1:0-1682 GCF_054177685.1 Pseudomonas sp. P5_A2_2 | reverse complement strand
ACCCGGAACAGGTAATACGCCGGGCGGGGAATGGCTCAACCGAACTTCCACGCTCACCGGTAGCTATCGACCGATTCTGTCGGTCGAGATCGGCAGCTATGGGGTGCTCAGGGCTGATCGCGATAAGGACTGTTTGGAGTGCTCTGTAGGTGTTGCGCCTGGCACGGAGCGACCAAGGCGGACGTTCACGGGGACAGCGCTCTGACCGCAGGCAACGGCCGTACTATAATTAATTTCTGCCAATGTTTGCGTGGCGAGCGCTCCAAAACGAATCAGGTATCCATAGCGCTCACCCGACAGGCAGAGGGCGGCACAGCAAATGAGATGGGACAGTACGTCTGATTACGCGAGAGAGGGTTCAGCCATGAAAATTCACTCCTTCCAGCATTACACTCATGGTCTGGAAATGGCCGTTCACGATGCATGGATTACCGCCAAGGTGAAGTCGGCCCTGGCATTTTCCGATCCGACCCTTAGCCTGCATATCAATGTCAAAACCCATGCGGGCAAAGTGGAGTTAAGCGGCCGCGTCAACACTCATAGACAGTGTGAACAGGCCATTGGTCTGGCCCGTTCGGTTCATGGTGTCGCCGAAGTCGATGCCAGCGACTTGCAGACCCATGTGTTCACGCCAGGGAGTTTTCCAGAAGCGCCCAACGCCGAAGAGAGCACTGAGCGCCGGCCACAATCGTCAACAAAGATGGACGACAAATGATAATGGCAACTTTGTAGGCGTCGCGCTCCCAGTCGGGAACCGAGGGCGGAGGGAAGCTGAATGCCTGTGTGCCCCAGAGTGAATCGCACATGGTTTCGTGGACATTTCCGACTGGCTGCTTGACGCCCTGAGGAAGTCAGTCAACGATCAGGCCGTTTGGGCAGAGCGACTTTTTCAACAGAATCAGCCGATAGCAGTCTGTCGAGAAAAGCTCCCGCCGCCAAACTTGCCAGCCTGGGACATGATCACTCCGTCTGCCTTGGTCAGACGCCACATCGGCTATCAGGAAAACCTTCAACACTCACTTTGAAGTGCAAACTCGATAGCGCTCAGCAAAGCATCGCCGCTGAAGGGCTTGCGCAGGCATTCGATGGGTTTATAGCGACCGGATTCGGCCAGTGTCGCTTCATCCCAATGTGCCGACATGCAAATCACCGGGAATTTTCTGTCCTTGAGCGTCAGTGCGTGCATGACGTCTATCCCTGACAGGCCGTTCATTTTCAAATCCAGCAACAGGCAGGCGATGTCATTGAAGTTTTCGAGGGCCAGGAATTCCTCGCCCGAGGCGAATACCCGGGCGCGGTATCCGGCCGACCGAAGCAGGTTGGCCAGGCTTTTGCGCACGGACGCATCGTCGTCCACGATGCAGACGATGATCATGACGCCGCCGGATGATCCGGGGGCGGTGCAGCCAGTGTCGATCGTCATGAAGAACCCTGCGGGCCAAACGCCGGCTCGGCGCTGAGCAAGCCATACAGGCTGACCAGACTGACCAGCGAGCGCGTCTGCATCTTCTGCATGATGTGTTTGCGGTGGACCTTGGCGGTGACTTCACTGGTGCCCAACCGGTTGGCGATGTGCTTGTTGGACAGACCCGCGACGATCAGCGGCAGCACTTCGTGTTCACGGGGGGTCAACAGGGCAGCCCTTTGACGGGCACTCTGAGTGCGTTGCCATTGCTCGAACG
>NZ_JBGCUL010000945.1:0-1685 GCF_054177685.1 Pseudomonas sp. P5_A2_2 | reverse complement strand
TTCAACGAGAACACGGCGGACGCCCTCTGGGGACACCACGAAAACCTGACCGACAATGCTTTTGACTATGGCAACAACACTGCTCATTGAAGACTCTCCGGGGTGTCACGTTCAGTTGACTTCCATAGACCTGATGGCGCCTGCGCCGACCAGTCTGGACGTACATTGCAAAATGGATGCACGAGTTTGACGCAAAAATACGTCAATAATTTGGCTAGAATTTTTAGCTATTAACTTTATGCCAAACTATTGACCTTCTGCAGATCATCCTAAACAATCGCCCCAGTAATGTCACATTGATATTTCAGTGGTGACCCGTCCTCGGTATGTGATCCAGTTCCGCTTTTTGAACTTTCCGACATACGGTCATTCGGCTTGCGATCTTCCGACGCAGCACGTTCTTTTGCTGTGATTCAAGACAAGAAGTTCTGGGAAATTCCTACATGCGTTTGCCTTTGTTCATGGCTATACCTTTCGCCCTCGCCGCATCTTTTGTTCAGGCGCAATCCTTGCCAGAGGCCATGCAGCAAGCGTTGGATGTCCATCCTGAGGTCCAGGCAGGCGTCAACAGCCGATTGGCTGCGGACTATCAGCTGAAGGCTGCGAAAGGTGGATACCTGCCACGGGTTGACCTGCTGGGTGGTTACGGTCGTGAAGGCACCGATAGCGTGACGACCCGCGCGGACAGTAGCGGCAACARGCACTGGGAAACCCTGAATCGCAGTGAGTCCAGTTTGCGTCTGACCCAAATGGTTTTTGACGGTTTCGCGACGTCCAGCGAAGTGGGGCGTCAACAAGCCGCCGTCAACTCCCGCGCCTACTCGCTGCTGAGTACTTCCGAGCGTACCGGGCTGACCGTGGCCCAGGTTTATCTCGACGTGCTGACCCGTCGCGAATTCGTACGTCTGGCCGAGGACAACCTCAAGAGTCACCAACGCATTTACGACCAGATCCAGCTGCGCACCCAGCGAGGTGTCGGCAGCGGCGCCGACCTCGATCAGGCGGAGGCGCGGATGGCCCAGGCGCGCAACAACCTGATCACCGAGCAGACCAACCTGGCTGACGCCGAAACCAACTACCTCTCCGCTGTCGGCCAGATGCCCGATCAACTGGAGCGCCCGGCGAGCTTCATGGCGCTGATGCCGGCCAATCTGAATGAAGCCCGCGCGCAGATGCTGGAAAACAGCCCGATCCTGCGCTCGGCCGAATCCGATATCGCCGCCGCCGAGAAGCAGTACGACACGGCCAAGTCGACGTTCTACCCACGCTTCGATGCTGAATTGGGTCGCACCGCGGACAACGATATTGATGGTCAGAACGGCCACGACAACGAATGGCAGGCCATGCTGCGCATGCGCTTCAACCTGTATTCCGGCGGCAGCAACAAGGCCGATCTGGAATCCAAGTCCTACCTGTCGAACCAGGCGCTGGACATCCGCAACAACGCCCTGCGCCAATTGAATGAAGAGTTGGGCCTGGCCTGGAACGCCCTGAACAACGCCAACGCGCAGGTGCCGATCGCCCAGCAATACGTCGATCACAGTACCGCCGTGCGGACCGCTTACCAGCGTCAGTTCAGCCTCGGCGAGCGCACCCTGCTCGATTTGCTCGACAGTGAGAACGAACTGTTTACCTCCTCTCATCGTCTGGCGGAGATCAAGAACACTCAGTTATTTACTCAGTAC
>NZ_JBGCUL010000944.1:0-1686 GCF_054177685.1 Pseudomonas sp. P5_A2_2 | reverse complement strand
AATACTGGCTCCCCAGTTCGTGACCAATGATCGAGGTTCGTAGCGTGACGGCATTCAGCTCCGAGTGAAGCTCACCGATGTATTTGGACTTACCGTAGAGATCCTCTGCATCGGACATATCCTCCTCGGTGTACATGCCTTTACGGCCTGAAAACACGCAATCGGTGCTGATATGAATCAGGCGAGAACCGGACAACGCGCACAACCTGGCAATGCGATGCGGCAACATGGCATTGATAGGAAGCGCGGAAAGGGGGTCCTTGGCGTCAGCCAATTGTTTGATGAGCCCGATGCAGTTGATGACGACATCCGGTTTGACCCGTGCCAGCACCGAAACCAGCGAGTCCTGGTCAAGCACATCGACATTACTGATCAACGAACTGTGCATGTCCTCAGAAAAGTATTTTGCGCCACCCGGATTGCGCAAAGTGCCCCACACCTCGAAGTGCGGGTTTCCATGGAATTGCCTGAACACCGTGCTACCCAGCATTCCGGTGACCCCTAACACAAGAACTTTCATTTTGAGCTACCTTTCAATTCATTGATCCTGCTACTGAGGATTTCGACCAGACGCTGGCTTTGCCGCTCCATTTCGAAATGCTCCAGGTAGTACGCCCGACCTGACTGCCCCAACGATTCTCGCTCATCCGAGGTCATGCGGAAAAGTTGTTCAATGCATTTGGCCATACCTTCGGCATCTTGCGCCGCAGTGGTCAGACCGGCTCCCGCCTCTTGAATGACGCGCGCGCCCTCCCCGTCCAACGCCGCGATAATCGGCCTCCCTGCTGCCAGGTAAGCCTGGACTTTACTAGGGATGGTATAGGAGAACGCCTCATCCTGCTTCAACGTCACCAATAATCCCGCGGCGCGACTGAAAAAATGCGGCATTTCAGTGGCCGCAAAGCGTCCGGCAAGAACAAKGTTGTCCAAACCTCGGGATTTCTTCTGGGTTTCAATCCAGCTCGACATACTGCCGCTTCCGACCAACACAATCCTGAGTTCCGACAAATGGCGAAGCTTGTCAGCTACCTCAACGAGGGTTTCGACCGACTGTGCGGTCCCCAGGTTTCCGGCAAAGACAAGACAGAAATTATTGTCGAGCTCCGCGAGCAAGGGTGCAGGAATCCGGGTCTCTACCAGACTCGGTGGCACGTCCTGATAGGAGTTGGGGTGATACACAACCTTGTCAGGATTGGCATAACGGGCGACCGGCTCTCGAAATGCCCTCGACTGAACCAGAAGCGTATCGACGAAGGCGTAAATACCTTTCACCAGCCAGCCCACAACACGCAATATAGTTTTGTTCTTGATGAACCCGGTCGCACTCAAGCTCTCCGGCCAGAGATCTTGAACCCATACAGCCAGATGACTCTTGAGTTTCCACTTCAAGTAAATCGCAGGGATTACCGAGGTAATCGGTGAAGGTGCAAACACAAAAATCGCGTCAAAATTTTCACCCTTTACTGCGGCCGGGTAAAATTTAAGCCCATTTAAAATAAACGACAAATAGTTCAGCACAAGATTTTTTGCACCGGAAGCACCACGTGGTCTGAGTGGTGCACGACAAACACTAACGGAAGACTCGAATTTTTCTTCCTGATATCCAGAAGCACTGTAACCACTAAAGACAACGCCATCAGGGTAATTTGGCTTACCCGTAAGAACCTTGATGACGTGCCCTTGAGC
>NZ_JBGCUL010000943.1:0-1688 GCF_054177685.1 Pseudomonas sp. P5_A2_2 | reverse complement strand
GACAATCGACAGCACCAGCAGAAACGGCACACCGAACACCAGGGTCATCTTGAAGGCCTCAGTGAAATAGGTCGTGATCATCACCGCCCCCATCAGCACCAACCCCAGCAATGTGCTGTAGGGAAACAGACGCATCCGGAACGACAGTTTGCGRTTGCCATTGCGCTCGTGAAAACGACGGAAACAGAAGTGCGTGAGGAAGATCATGAACCAGGTAAAGATCGCGCCGAACATCGAGATCGCCATCATCAGGGTGAACGAACTTTCCGGGTACAGGATGTTGAGCAAGGTCGCCAGGGCGATCCCCGAGCTCGAGAGCAACAACGCGTTCAACGGGATCCCGGTCTTGCTCAACACACCCATGGATTTTGGCGCGTAGCCGGCACGGGACAGGCTGAACATCATGCGCGTAGTGATGTACAACTGGCTGTTCATCGCCGACAACGCCGCAATCAGGATCACGAAGTTCATCACGCCGGTGGCGCCGGGAATGCCGATGGCTTGCATCACCGTGACGAACGGACTCTGCGCATGGCCAGCCTGGACCCAAGGCACGATTGCCAGCATCAACGCCAGGGTCAGCAGGTAGAACACCACCAGGCGCACGATAGTCCCGCGAAAGGCTTTCTTTACCGCTTGCTCCGGGTCTTTTGCCTCACCGGCAGCCACCGCGATCATCTCCACGCTCAGGTAGCTGAAGATCGACACGATCACTGCAATCCACATCCCTTGCAGACCATTGGGGAAGAAACCGCCGTGAGCGGTGTAATTGTGCACGCCGTAGTCCGGATTACCGGAACCGAACACCACATACACCGCCAGGATGATGAAGCCGACAATCGCACCGATCTTGATGGTCGAGAACCAGTACTCGAAGGTGCCGAAAGTCTTCACGCTGATGGCATTGAGCACGATCAACACACTGGAGAAAGAGACGATCCATATCCACTCCGGCACGTTGGCAAACCAGTACTTCATGTACATCGCCACCGCCGTCACTTCCGTGCCGACCGCCAGCACAATCGCCGCCCAGTAGGCATAGCGCACCAGGAACCCGGCCAAGGGACTGACATAAAATTCGGCGTAGGCACCGAACGAACCCGAGGTCGAATGGGCCACGGTCATTTCGGCCAGGCAGCCCATCAACAGCAAGGTGATGATTGCGCCGATGGCATAGCTGAGTAGTACGCTCGGCCCGGCATAACCGATGGCATAGGCACTGCCCATGAACAGCCCGGTACCAATTGCACCGCCAATGGCGATCATGCTCATCTGCCCCGACGTCAGCTGACGCCGCAAACCGTGTTCACGGTTGGATATCGTTTCGAAACCGGAGTTATCGGTCATTTTTATGTCCTCTGGATTTTGTCTTTCTTGAAGAGCACGTCGTGGATTTAACGGTGGGGATCAGCCACGCACAGCAGGACACGGATCAGAAAATACTCAGCGGATATTCGATGATCACCCGGACCTCGTTGTTGTCCGTGGTGTCGGCACGGGCGACCTGCGCAGTGGAACGCACACTGGCCTGACGCACGCGTATTGAAAGATCCCTGGCCTTGCCCGACTGCACGACATAGCGCGCCTCGATGTCGCGCTCCCAGCGTTTGCCGTCATCGCCGTAACGTCCATAGGCGCCATTGGGTCCGCCGTCGTAATGGCTGTCATCGATGTGGTCGCCACTGACG
>NZ_JBGCUL010000942.1:0-1689 GCF_054177685.1 Pseudomonas sp. P5_A2_2 | reverse complement strand
GTCAGGGACTTGGCGAGGAACAGCAGGTCGGAGGCTTGGGCCAGGGCGTCGGCGATGGGGACGTCGCGGCAGACGTGGAACAGGGGTTGATTCGAGAGATACAGGAAGGGGGTGAAACCGATGGTTTTGAGTTCTGAGGGCGAGGGCGGATCAGTTTTAGTCATGGTCGTACTCCAAGATTAGAGTAGTCGCCACGTTCGTTTCCAAGCGAATGGGTGGCGGCTGTGCGCAGGTTGGAAAACCGGGGACCACAGAACCGGCACGCCCGAAGGCGTCCCGCACACAGCTGCCATAACACAAAATTCGCAGTAGTAAAAAACGTCTGGAATCGTGGTAGGAGTACTGTTGCACTGTGATCCGACGGGTTTCCAAGCCCGATCGCTGAATGGTCAGCGACGTCCGGAGACTATCCCGTCGAAGAAACGCGCAACAAGGCGGCAATGTGCCCAAATAGAAGATTCGGAGTTTGCCTACAAGGTCCTAAGGCGTCATCTGATATTTCGACACCTTAAGTAAACAAAACTAAACAATCAGGCAAAACAGCGGCATATGAACGAGGCGTTTAAGTTTTACGTATAAGCCCAAGTGCGGTCGCACAGCCTCCAATCAGTACCGACACGATAATCGGGGCGGTCGTAAAATGGCTTGACTGGAAAACTTTTCTTGTGCGACAAGTGTCCACGTTTTATGGAATGTGGACAGTGGGGCTTTTGGAGTTCATGAAGAGTCAAGATATTTTGCTTCTTTTTAAAATGGCTAGCCTCCACGCGCAGGAGGAGAAGCTATTTGGAAGAATGGAATCGGAGTCAATGGCGGATTTATTTGAACCGCTGCTGGAACCCGGTGTGAGCCCACCAATGGTGGCTGGCGATCCGGTGGGTCGCGCATTGGCTGCTCACAATCCTGATCCTGAAGACACAGTTTATCGCGTGCAGGAGCTTGATAACCCCAGGGGCGATGCTGACAAGTGGGAGGGGTGGTCGGACGCGGTTCCATCCCCTCCAGTGTCGAGCTGGATTGAAAGTTACTCCTTGCGCGCACTCTCGGCATCTCTTGGCCTGAGTAAAAGTGAGGTTTCGAACTCGATGGCACGGTGTCGTGAGGCGGGGTTGCTCACCAACGACTACGACACCGCTCTTCCGAAGGTGAACCGCCGAGAGCTCGTGAAAATCACGGAGCATGCCCTCAAATACTTTTACCCGGTAAAGCCAGGTGCAATTGTTCGCGGCATCCCCACCGGCTTTGCAGCGCCGGCGCTGTCCAAGAGCCTTAAAAGTGCGGGTGGGCTCATTCCAGTTTGGCCTGATGCTTTCGGGAGTGAGCGCGGTCAGGCGATTGAGCCGCTCTACAAAACCGTTCCAGACGCGGTGAAGAAGGACCGAACCCTTTATCATTACTTGGCGCTCGTTGATGCGATCCGCGTTGGCGGACCGAGAGAGTGCGCAGTAGCGGTCAACATACTCAAGGCAGGGATGGGGCTGAAATAAGATGGCTTCAAATGCTGACCATAATTACGAGCTGATCGAGTATGTGGCTGAAGGTCTGGGCAAAGAATTATTGACTGAAGTTGCCTTTGTCGGTGGATGCACGACGGCAATGCTGGTGACCGACACCGCTGTCATGGATGACATCCGGTTTACTGATGATGTCGACTTGGTAATCGAGTTGGCGGGTGTTAGTGCCTGGCAA
>NZ_JBGCUL010000941.1:0-1692 GCF_054177685.1 Pseudomonas sp. P5_A2_2 | reverse complement strand
GCAAGTACAAGGAAATCGATGACATGAAAGCCGCCGGTGACAGTCTCACCGTGGCGGTGCTGCAAAACGTCTACGCCGAAGAACTGGTGCACCAGGCGCTGCCCAAGGCCAAGGTCGATCAGTACGACAGCGTGGACCTGATGTATCAGGCGGTGAACTCCGGCCGCGCCGACGCGGCGGCCACCGACCAGTCTTCGGTGAAGTACCTGATGGTGCAGAACGCCGGCCGCTACCGCAGCCCGGCTTACGCCTGGAGCCCGCAGACCTATGCGTGCGCGGTCAAGCGTGGCGACCAGGACTGGTTGAATTTCGTCAACACCACCCTGCATGAGGCCATGACCGGCGTTGAGTTCCCGACTTACGCGGCATCGTTCAAACAGTGGTTCGGTGTGGATCTGCCAACGCCGGCGATTGGCTTTCCCGTCGAATTCAAATGATCCCGTGAGAGTGGGGCGCCGATATGCGCCCCGCTCAAGGTACTGCTGACCATGAACTATCAGTTGAACTTTGCCGCCGTCTGGCGCGATTTCGACACCTTGCTGGCGGGGCTCGGTATGGGCCTTGAACTGGCCCTGGTGTCGATCGCCATCGGCTGCGTGATCGGCCTGATGATGGCGTTTGCCTTGCTGTCCAGGCATCGCGCATTGCGGGTGCTGGCGTCGGTGTATGTCACGGTGATTCGTAACACGCCGATCCTGGTGTTGATCCTGTTGATCTACTTTGCGTTGCCGAGTCTGGGGATCCGGCTGGACAAGATTCCCTCGTTCATCATCACCCTGTCGCTGTACGCCGGAGCCTACCTGACCGAAGTGTTCCGCGGCGGTTTGCTGAGCATTCCCAAGGGCCTGCGCGAAGCCGGGCTGGCTATCGGCCTGGGCGAGTGGCAGGTCAAGGCCTACGTTACCGTGCCGGTGATGCTGCGCAATGTGTTGCCGGCCCTGTCGAACAACTTCATTTCGCTGTTCAAGGACACCTCGCTGGCGGCGGCGATTGCGGTACCGGAGCTGACCTATTACGCGCGCAAGATCAATGTCGAGAGCTACCGGGTGATTGAAACCTGGCTGGTGACCACGGCGCTTTATGTGGCGGCCTGTTACCTGATTGCCATGATGCTGCGTTACCTCGAACAGCGTCTGGCGATTCGCCGATAGGAGGCCCCATGTACGAATCCCCCAGTTGGTTGCATGAGTTGTGGGTGGCGCGGGAAGTGCTGTGGCAAGGCTTTCTGACCAGCGTCCAGGTGTCGGTGCTGGCGATTTTGCTCGGCACGCTGGTTGGCGTCGTCGCCGGGCTGGTGCTGACCTACGGCAAATTCTGGATGCGCGCACCGTTTCGTTTTTATGTCGATGTGATTCGCGGCACGCCCGTGTTCGTGCTGGTGCTGGCGTGCTTTTACATGGCGCCGGCGCTGGGCTGGCAGATCAGTGCGTTCCAGGCCGGTGCGCTGGGGCTGACGCTGTTCTGCGGCTCCCATGTCGCCGAGATTGTGCGCGGTGCCTTGCAGGCCTTGCCGCTTGGGCAGATGGAGGCGAGCAAGGCCATCGGGCTGACGTTCTTTCAGGCCCTCGGGTACGTGCTGTTGCCCCAGGCGCTGCGGCAGATTCTGCCGACCTGGGTCAACTCGTCGACCGAGATCGTCAAGGCCTCGACCCTGTTGTCGGTGATCGGCGTCGCCGAGTTGCTGCTCAGCAC
>NZ_JBGCUL010000940.1:0-1694 GCF_054177685.1 Pseudomonas sp. P5_A2_2 | reverse complement strand
AGGTGTAAGTGCCGTTGGCGTTGAGCACCAGGGTGCCATAGGTGCCGGTGAAGGTGCCGGGGGTGATCGGGCCGGCATTTTCTCCGAGCGTCACCCGGTCAGCGCCTTGCACGTCGTTGCTCAACACGTTGCCGTTGAGGGTCAGCAGGGTTTCCGAGGCCGTTGAAGCATTGCTGTCGTACACGCCATTGGGCAGGTCGTCGACGATGTTCACGTCGAGGCTGCCGGTGGCGGTGGTGCCGTTGTCGTCGACCACGGTCACGGCGAACTGTTCGGGCAAGGTGTTGGCGCCGTTGGCGGTTGGGTGCGCTTCGTTATCGTTGAGGGTGTAGCTGTAGCTCACGACACCGGTCGCCGCGTTGAACCCGGTGATGGTCAGCGTGCTGCCCAGTGGCGTGGTGATCGATTGCGGGAAGCCGGCGGCCACGCCACCGCTGACGACAGTGATGCCGCCCACGGTCAGGGTGGTGACGCCGTCGAGGGCGGTCACGGTGAAGGTGCCGCTCTGGGTCAGAGCAGGCGTGTTGGGGCTGCTGCCGTCGCTGAGGTTTTTCTCGTAGACCGTCAGCTCACCGCCATACACGTTGAGGCCGTTGAGGGTCACCTGATCATCGTTGTTGTAGACGTTGAGCACCAGGTTCGCGGTGCTGCTGTCGCCGTCCGCATCGGTGAGGGTGTAGGTGAAGGTTTCGCTGCCGTCGCCGCCGCCGTGCAACGCCTTGAAGTCGGTATCGCTGGTGTTGAGGGTGTAGGTGTAAGTGCCGTTGGCGTTGAGCACCAGGGTGCCGTAGGTGCCGGTGAAAGTGCCGGGGGTGATGGGGCCTGCGTTTTCACCCACGGCTACCCGATCGGCGCCTTGCACGTCGTTGCTCAGCACGTTGCCGTTGAGGGTCAGCAGGGTTTCCGAGGCCGTTGAAGCATTGCTGTCGTCCACGCCATTGGGCAGGTCGTCGACGATGTTCACGTCGAGGCTGCCGGTGGCGGTGGTGCCGTTGTCGTCGACCACGGTTACGGCGAACTGCTCAGGCAGGGTGTTGGCGCCGTTGGCGGTTGGGTGCGCTTCGTTGTCCACCAGGGTGTAGCTGTAGCTGACCACGCCAGTGGCGGAGTTGAACCCGGTGATGGTCAGCGTGCTGCCCAGCGGGCTGGTGATCGATTGCGGGAAGCCGGCGGCCAYGCCACCGCTGACCACGGCGATACCGCCGACGGTCAGGGTGGTGACGCCATCCAGCGCGGTGATGGTAAACGTGCCGCTCTGAGTCAGGGCTGGTGCGTCCGGGCTGCTGCCGTCGCTGAGGTTTTTCTCGTAGACCGTCAGCTCACCGCCATACACGTTGAGGCCGTTGAGGGTCACCGGATCGTCGTTGTTGTAGACGTTGAGCACCAAGTAGGCGGTGCTGCTGTCGCCGTCCGCATCGGTGAGGGTGTAGGTGAAGGTTTCGGTGCCGTCGCCGCCGCCGTGCAACGCCTTGAAGTCGGCATCGCTGGTGTTGAGGGTGTAGGTGTAAGTGCCGTTGGCGTTGAGCACCAGGGTGCCATAGGTGCCGGTGAAGGTGCCGGGGGTGATCGGGCCGGCATTTTCTCCGAGCGTCACCCGGTCAGCGCCTTGCACGTCGTTGCTCAACACGTTGCCGTTGTCTCCGAGCGTCACCCGGTCAGCGCCTTGCACGTCGTTGCTCAACACGTTGCCGTTG
>NZ_JBGCUL010000939.1:0-1696 GCF_054177685.1 Pseudomonas sp. P5_A2_2 | reverse complement strand
CATGTACATCAGCACTGACGCATCGGCAGATTGTTTGCTCAGCACCGGGTCTTCAGCGTCCTGGGGCAGCTGGCTCTTGACCTCGTTGGCCTTGGCCAGCAGTTCGGTAAACAGACGGTCGCTGTTGGAGCCGACGCGCGCGTAGATCGAGATCACCGAAAAGTTCTGGCGACTCACCGAGGTCATGTAGTCGATGCCCTCGGCGCTGGCCAGGCTTTGCTGCATCGGTTGGGTGATGTAGCCCTGGATGGTCTCGGCGTTGGCCCCGGGGTAGGCGGTGGTCACCGTGATCAGGGCGTTTTCCATTTGCGGGTACTGGCGCAGGGGCAGCTTGCCCCAGGCCTGGAAGCCCAGCAGCACAATCAGCAGGCTGACCACGGTTGCGAGAACCGGGCGGYGGATGAACGGATCGGTAAAAGCCATGGGGATTCCTTGATCAGTCCGCGCGTGGCGGGCTGTTCCGCTCGGCCAGGGTCTTGTCGTCGCTGATGGCAATGTGTGCGCCGTTGTCCAGTTTGAGCTGGCCGGCGGTCACCACTTTCTCGCCGCTCTGCACGCCTTTGGTGATCATCACTTGCCCATCGCGGCGTTCGCCGGTTTCGACAAAACGCCGTTCGGCGATCAGCACCGGCTGGCCCTTGTCGTCCTTTTCCGGGCTGCCATCTTCGGCCTTCTTTGGTACGGCCACATACACGGAGTTGCCGTAGAGCGTGTAGGTAATCGCGCTTTCCGGTACCACGATGCGCGATTGCGGGTCGGGCAGGAGCACCTGGAGGCTGGCGAACATGCCTGGCATCAACTTGCCATCGGGGTTGGCCAGCGTGGCGCGGACCTGCACGTTACGGGTGCTGTTTTCGACTTTGGGGTTGATTGCACTGATGGTGCCGGGGTACTCCTGGGTCGGATACGCCGCGACAATGACCTGCACTGGCTGGCCGAGAGCAATCTTCGGCACCGACTGCTCGGGCACAAAAAAGTCGACATACAGGCTACTGAGGTCTTGCAGGGTGGCGATCATGGTGCCGCTGGCAAGATAGTCGCCAACGTCTACCTGACGAATGCCGATGGTGCCGCTGAAGGGCGCGACGATGCTTTTTTTGCCGAGCGCGGCCTTGAGTTGATTGACCGTGGCCTTGCTCTTTTTCAGCACCGCTGAAAGTCGGTCGAACTCGCCTTTGGAAATGGCCTGGCTGCCGACCAGTTGGCTACCGCGACCGTAATCGAGCTGTGCCAGCCCGAGGTCGGCCAGGGCAGTTTCCAGCAGGGCACTTTCCACGGCGCTGTCGAGGCGCAGGAGTGGTTGACCGGCCTTGACCTTTTGCCCTGACTCGAACTGGACATCAATGACGGTACCATCGGTCTCCAGGCTCAGGTCCACGCCTTGCAATGCCTTGAGCGTGCCAACGCTAGGCAGGCGGGCTTGCCATGGGCGCTCGGTGGCGGTGGCCACGGCAACGCTGATGGCCGGTCTGGGCGCAGAGTAGCCTTGAACCATCGTGTAGATCGAGAAGGCTTTGTACGCGGCCAGGACCAGCACAATCAGTAGAACGACACCCAACATGATCAGCATGCGGCGACGCAGCATATCCAGTTCCTTGGAGAAAATCAGGTGAGACAGCGGGGCACATTACCGGGAGTGTAGAGGGTAATCCGACTGCCGTTTTTACAGGTTGTGAGGTATTAGAGGGGGGAAAGC
>NZ_JBGCUL010000938.1:0-1697 GCF_054177685.1 Pseudomonas sp. P5_A2_2 | reverse complement strand
TTCTGGTTCCACAAAACGGAATCGCTTGATTACGCCGTGGTACTCGAGGGCGAGATTGTCGCGATGATGGATCACGGTGAGACCGTTATGCGGCCAGGAGACGTACTGGTACAGCGCGCAACGAACCACAGTTGGTCGAATCGTTCAGGGCGTAACTGTCGAATGCTGTTTGTCCTGTTAGCGCTGAAAGAAGGAGAAAAACTGTGAGAAAAATTATCATAACCGCCGCTATCACAGGTGGTGCTCATACGCCGTCGATGTCTCCTCATCTGCCGGTTACTCCCGAAGAGATTGGCGATCAGGCGATCGAAGCAGTAAAAGCGGGAGCGGCGATCGTTCATCTTCACGCCCGAAACCCTGAGGATGGTCGGCCCACTGGCGATCCTGAAATCTTCCGTCAGTTCGTGTCTCGAATTAAGGCCGAAACGGATGCCATCGTGAACATTTCTACGGGCGGTGGAGGCCCGGGAATGGCAATTAGCGAGCGTGCGGCGGCAGGTGTTGCGCTGCAACCGGAGATGTGCTCCCTGAACATGGGGTCTATAAACCTAAACCTTTCCGAAATGGCCAGCAAGGATCGAGAGTGGCGTTACAGTTGGGAAGTGGAACATCTTAATGCCACAAAGGATCTTGTCTTCCGCAATACTTTTTCCGATATCGAATGGATCCTGCGAACCATTGGGGATACCGGTACCCGCTTTGAGTTCGAGTGTTACGACGTCAGCCACTTGTACACGCTAAAGTATTTCCTGGATAAAGGACTGGTTAAGCCGCCGTTGTTCATCCAGACAATTTTTGGTTTGCGTGGTGCCATGGGGGCTCATATCGAAGATGTGATGCATCAGAAGCGAACCGCAGATCGTCTATTTGGTGATCAGTATCACTGGTCGGTATTGGGCGCAGGTAAAGACCAGATGCCACTAGCGACTCTCGCGGCCATTATGGGCGGCAACGTCAGAGTGGGTCTTGAAGATAGCTTGTACATTGGGCGCGGTGAGTTGGCGGTTTCTAATGCCGCACAAGTGCGGAAAATCCGAAGTATCGTGGAGCAGTTGGGATTTGAAATCGCTACGCCTCAAGAGGCGAGGGAAATGCTCGCGCTAAAAGGAAAGACAAATACTGCGTTCTAGATCCAGCTGGCCCACCAAGTGGCTGGGCATCCTGTAGATAAAGCGTTGACTCTGTTGTGAAATACAAATGCCGGCCATCAGGCCGGCATTGTATTTTGGAAACTATAACGATCTTCAGAATTTAGAGCCCAGCAATTCGCATATGTAATTGATATGCGATTCAGCAAAGGATTCGTCCAGAGGGGCGTGACCTATCATCAGGCGCATATAAACCGGCCCATAGATCAAGTCCATTAGCACTTCGACATTTGAATCTTTTGAAATGTCGCCGCTGTTTTTCCACTCTTCAAGCATCTCTCTGACGACTGCTCTGCGGCCGTAATGAAATCGCTCACGGAAGACTCGAAGAATGGCAGGATCAGATTGACCCTCGGCAATGATCTGAGCGACGAGCCGGCCAGGCCATCCCGAATACTGCATCACCAAAGAACGGAAATGATGTGCTATGGCGTCGCGTGGGCGCATTCCTCGAGGAAGCGTTGTTTTTACCAAATGCTGCTCAATAAACGCATCGATGACCACAGACGCCTTGGATTCCCACCATCGATAAATGGTCGCCTTACTGAC
>NZ_JBGCUL010000937.1:0-1704 GCF_054177685.1 Pseudomonas sp. P5_A2_2 | reverse complement strand
GTCGAGGAGCAGGATCGGGGCGTCCACCAGCAACGCGCGGGCGATGGCCAGGCGTTGGCGCTGACCACCGGACAAACCGAGACCACCGTCCCCCAGATGAGTCTGGTAACCGTTGGGCATGGCTTCGATAAAGTCATGGGCATAAGCGATTTTTGCCGCTTCCTGTACCTCGGCCGAAGTCGCCTTCGGACTGCCGTAGCGAATGTTTTCTTCAATGCTGCCGAAAAACAGTGCCGGGGTTTGCGACACCAGGGCGAAACAGCGACGCAGGTCCAGCGGATCGAGTTGAGTCAACGGCACGCCATCGAGCAGGATGCGTCCCTCGGCCGGGTCGTAAAAACGCAGCAGTAAGTCATACACCGTCGATTTTCCGGCTCCCGATGGCCCGACCAGCGCCAGCGTCTCACCGGCATTGACGGTCAGGCTCAACCCGTCGACGGCATAACTTTGCGGCCGCGACGGGTAGGAAAAACGCACATTTTGCAGTTGCAGTTGGCCGTCGACCCGGTCCGGCAGTGTCACCGCGCCTGCCACCGGCGGCAGGATGATGTTTTGCGAACGCAGCAACTCGGCAATCCGCTCGGCCGCGCCGGCTGCCCGCTGCAATTCGCCAATCACTTCGCTCAAGGTGCCGAACGCGCTGCCGACGATCAGGCTATAGAACACGAACGCCGCCAGCTCGCCGGCGGAAATTCGCCCGGCGATGACGTCCATGCCGCCGACCCAGAGCATCACCCCGACCGCGCCCAATACCAGGACGATCACCAGGGTAATCAGCCAGGCCCGCTGGAAGATGCGCTTGCGCGCGGTGTTGAACGCCTCCTCCACGGTCACGGCAAACCGGCGCTCGTCCTCGGCCTGATGGTTGTAGGCCTGCACGGTCTTGATCTGGCCCAGGGTTTCGGAAACATAGCTGCCGATGTCGGCAATCCGGTCCTGACTCAGGCGCGAGAGGTTACGCACCCGGCGGCCGAAGATCAGGATCGGCGCGACCACCAAAGGCAAGGCCACCACCACGATACTGGTGAGCTTGGGGTTGGTGATGAACAGCAAGACGATCCCGCCGATCACCATCAACAGATTGCGCAGGAACAACGACAGCGAAGAACCGATGACCGATTGCAGCAGAGTGGTATCGGCGGTCAGGCGGGACTGGATTTCGGAGCTGCGATTGTCTTCGTAAAACCCCGGGTGCAGGTAAATCAGATGGTTAAACACCCGACGCCGGATATCGGCGACGCAGCGTTCACCGATCCACGACACCAGGTAAAACCGCGCAAACGTACCGATTGCCAGCCCCATGACCAGCAACATGAACAGAGTGATGGACTGATTGAGCAGATGCGGTGACTGGGTCATGAACCCCTGGTCCACCAGCAGGCGGATGCCCTGCCCCATGGACAAGGTGATGCCGGCGGTGGCGATCAGCGCCAGCAAGGCGCCAAAGGCCTGCCAGCGATACGGCGCAATGAAACGACGGGCCAGGCGAACGGCACGGCGGTGACGGGCAGAGAGCATCGCAATCATCCAGGACAAAGCAGTCATTAGGGTCAGCCTACACCGCTCAATGGGGTGGCTCGCTGCAAATMACAATGAGTCAGGTTAATTATGTCCACCAACACTAGAGGCTAGACGCTATTGGTCTAAAGTTCGGCTAGCCACGTGCCGGCATTTCTGGTGGACTGGTACTGTCCGCCCGGAAAG
>NZ_JBGCUL010000936.1:0-1707 GCF_054177685.1 Pseudomonas sp. P5_A2_2 | reverse complement strand
ATCTGGGCGATGTGCCACGTTTCTTTGCGTACATAGAAGCGGTGATCGCTCGCCGCCCTGAACTGGCCGAGCTGGATGTGTTGCTGGCCAGTCTGCGCGCCGGAGTGGAAGCATGAAGGCAATGATTCTGGCTGCGGGCAAAGGCGAGCGCATGCGCCCGCTGACCCTGACCACGCCAAAACCGCTGGTTCGTGCAGGCGGCGTGCCGCTGATCGAATATCACCTGCGAGCACTGGCCGTGGCCGGGTTCACCGACATCGTGATCAATCACGCCTGGCTTGGTCGGCAGATCGAAGACTACCTGGGCGATGGATCGCGCTATGGCGTAAGCATTCAGTACTCGGCGGAAGGTGAACCCCTGGAAACCGGCGGCGGGATTTTCCGCGCGTTGCCGTTGCTGGGGGATGAAGCGTTTGTCGTGGTCAACGGCGACATCTGGACCGATTACGACTTCAGCGTGCTGCATCAACCCATCAACGGCCTGGCGCATCTGGTGCTGGTCAGCAACCCGCCACATCATCCGGCCGGGGACTTCAGCCTGGTCGGAACCCAGGTGCGCGACGGTCAGTCGCAGGCCCCTACCCTGACCTACAGCGGCATCGCCGTGTTGCATCCGCAGTTGTTCGACGGTTGCACCGCAGGAGCCTTCAAGCTCGCGCCGCTGTTGCGCAAGGCCATGGCTGATGGTCAAGTGACTGGCGAACAGTTGAAAGGGCGCTGGGTCGATGTCGGCACTCATGAGCGTCTGGTCGAAGTTGAAACATTAATCGAAGCGAGCCGCTGACATGTTGTGGCCAGGGACTCTGATTGGAGCCGGAGCAGGCTTTGCCATAGCCAGTATTCCGGGGGCCTTGCTCGGCGCGTTGTTGGGGCAGGCGCTGGACCGGCGCTTGCACCTGCAGAGCTGGGGGCATTTGCGGGAAAAGCTGGGCGGTCGCCCGGTGTTGCGTAACGATGAATTGCTGTTTGTCCTGTTGGGGCGCCTGGCCAAGTGCGACGGCCAGGTGATGGCCGGGCACATCGATCAGGCCCGAGCGGAAATGCGTGCGCTGGATATGTCCGAGCCGGCCCAGCGTCGTGCGATTGCCGCGTTCAATCGCGGCAAATCGGGCCGCGACCGGCTACGCGGTTATCTGCGTCGCCTGAGTGCCCAGCCCCATGCGGCGGAGGGCGTGTTGCGCGCCTGCTGGCGAATGGTCTGGGCCGATGGTCGTGCCGGCAGCAGCGAGCGTGAGTTGATCGGCCAATGGGGTCAGTGGCTGGGCTGCACGCCACACCAGGTGCAGGCGCTGGCCCACGACTATGAGCCGCAGAAGCGGCCATTGGCCAACAGCGCGCCAAGTTATCAGGACGCCTTGAGGCTTTTGGGGGTGTCGGCCACCACTGAACCGGCGCAGATCAAGCGTGCCTATCGGCGTCTGCTCAGTCGCCATCATCCGGACAAGATTGCCGGCAGTGGCGCGACGGCGTTGCAGGTACGTGAGGCTACCGAGCGAACGCGTGAACTGCATAACGCCTATACGCTGATTCGGGAGCGGCGGGATTTTCGCTAACAGGAAAGACTTGTGTCGTCTGTGATGGCCCTATCGCGAGCAAGCTCGCTCCCACAGGTTTTGTGTCGATAACAAAAATTGTGTTCGACGTTAATCCTGTGGGAGCGAGCTTGCTCGCGATGAAGGCGACACAGTCTTTCAGTCTGTCGCAGGC
>NZ_JBGCUL010000935.1:0-1710 GCF_054177685.1 Pseudomonas sp. P5_A2_2 | reverse complement strand
GCGGTACACCGCGTTCATGGTGTTGGCGCTCTGGCCCGGTATGTCGATGGTCAGGACCACGATCTGGTCCTGGCCTTTTTCGTAACGAATGGCTTCGCTCATAACTGGGTTCCTTGAAGTCCGGGCTCAGAGGCGTTCGATGATGGTGGCAATGCCCATGCCGCCGCCGACACACAGGGTCGCGAGGCCATAACGCAGGCGTCGGGCTTCCAGTTCATCGAGCAGCGTGCCGAGAATCGCGCAGCCAGTGGCACCCAGCGGGTGGCCCATGGCGATGGAACCACCGTTGACATTAACCTTGTCCGGGTCGACGGCCATGTCCTTGATAAATTTCAACACCACCGACGCGAACGCCTCGTTGACCTCGAACAGATCGATGTCTTCGACCYGCAGCCCGGCCTTGGCCAGCGCCTTGCGGGTCGCCGGCGCAGGGCCGGTGAGCATGATGGTCGGATCAGTACTGGTGACCGCAGTGGCGACAATCCGCGCCCGGGGCTGCAAGCCCAGCGCCCGGCCCTTGGCTTCGGAGCCGATGAGCATCAGCGCCGCGCCATCGACAATCCCGGAACTGTTGCCGGGGGTGTGAACATGATTGATCCGCTCGACGTGGCTATAGACCCGCAGCGCGGTGGCATCGAAGCCCATCTGCCCCATCATCTCGAAACTTGGCTTGAGCTTGCCCAGGCCTTCCAGGGTCGATTCGGCGCGGATGAACTCATCGTGGTCGAGCAGGATGATGCCGTTCTGGTCCTGCACCGGCACCAGCGATTTGTTGAACGAACCGTCAGCTCGCGCACGCGCAGCCTTTTGCTGGGAATGCAGCGCGTAGGCATCGACGTCCTGACGGCTGAAGCCTTCAAGGGTGGCGATCAGGTCGGCGCCCACCCCCTGTGGCGTGAAGTGGCTGTGCAGGTTGGTCGCCGGGTCCAGCGCCCAGGCCCCGCCATCGCTGCCCATCGGCACCCGCGACATCGACTCGACACCGCCGACCACCACCAGGTCTTCGAAGCCGGAGCGCACTTTCATTGCGCCGAGGTTGACCGCCTCCAGCCCGGAAGCGCAGAAACGGTTGATCTGCACCCCCGCCACACTGACATCCCAATCGGCCACCTGAGCAGCAGTTTTGGCGATGTCAGAGCCTTGATCGCCAACCGGCGTCACGCAGCCGAGCACCACGTCATCGACCTGGCTGGTGTCCAGCGCCATGCGCTGTTGCAGTGCGGTGAGCAAACCGGCAACCAGATTCACCGGTTTGACACTGTGCAAGGCGCCGTCGGCCTTGCCTTTACCACGGGGCGTGCGTAACGCGTCGAAAATCAATGCTTGGGTCATGACGTCCTCGAACCACAGTGCAGGTGGGTAAATACCGAGCGCTCACTCTTGGCCCGAGCCGCGATTGATTCAATGACCTTAGCGCTCACTGACGTTGACGCTCACGCTCAGACGGACGGTAGTCAGCTACCGGATTAACCGATTCAAGACACCAAGCTGTCTAGCCAACGGGCGCCAAAGAAGCTGGCAATAGGCCTCATACCTTTTTTAAAGCGAATAGTAACAACTCCATATGAAATGGATCTAAACCAAGCGCAGCGCGGGCTCTAAGGTTCACTTGTACGAAGTTGTCGTCGGGTTTTGCCGAGACGCTCGTCACTACAGGAAGTGCAACGCGCTGCCAACATGGAGATATGCAGGCAGGCATCAGGAAATAAC
>NZ_JBGCUL010000934.1:0-1712 GCF_054177685.1 Pseudomonas sp. P5_A2_2 | reverse complement strand
GTTCCGCGCATTGGGTGTGATGAAGTCACTTGCTGCTTTGCGTTGCAGTGGGGAAGTCATTGAACTAAGTCTCCGTTGGCTAGAGTCAAGCTGTCGCTGCCTGTGGCAAACGCGATAATGGTTTCGGGTGTGATATCAACACCGCTGCGGCCACCGAGTTCGGCGACAAGTTTCCCTTCACACATGACCAATACACGGTCAGCGATTCCAACAATCTCTGGCAGTTCACTTGAAATCATCACTACACAAACGCCGGAGGCGGCCAATGCATTGATTATTTTATATATCTCTGTTTTGGCTCCAATATCGACACCCGAGGTGGGTTCGTCCAGGAACAGCACTTTGGGCTTCATCTCAAGCAGACGAGCCAGCAAAACCTTTTGTTGGTTGCCTCCAGACAGCGCGCCGACATTGATGTCTGGAGATGCTTTGATATTGAGTGCCTGAATGGCTTGTTCGGTGCGTCCGGTTCCAGCCGTCCGGTCCACAAAACCCGTCAATGAAGCATCATTTCCCAATACACAAACATTGATATTGTCGTGGACACTCATATCGAGAAAGAGGCCCAAGGCTTTACGGTCTTCTGTCAGATAGGCGATACCTGCATTGCCTGCATCGCGAGGGGAGCGTATGGCTACAACTTCGCCGTCCAGTTCAATGTGTCCACCCGAGTATGCATCGACACCTGCAATTAATCGGGCAAGTTCTGTTCTCCCTGAGCCCACCAGCCCTGCAATCCCGAGAATTTCGCCGGCATACAGATCGAAACTGCAATCTCGAATTTTTAAACCATCAGTAAGGTGGCGGACACGTAGTACCGGTTGCTCGTAAGAACACGTAGCACGCTCATGGGCATAGAAACCGGAAACATCGCGACCCACCATCATCCGGACCAGGGTTTCAGCCGATAGCGTGCCACGGTCCAGCGAACCCACGTAACGGCCGTCCCGGAGCACCGAAACAAAATCGGACAATGCATATATCTCAGCCATTCGATGGCTGATATAGATAATCGCAACACCATCATCACGTAACTGGCGAATCAACCTAAATAGACTTTCCGTCTCTTTTGAAGACAGCGGCGTTGTAGGCTCATCCATCACCAGGATTCGCGTATCGGCATGAATTGCACGGGCGATTTCAACAAGTTGTTGGTCGGCGATCGACAATGTACCGACCAGCGCGTGCGGATCAAATGTGACGCCAAGTCGCTTTAGTACAACCTGCGCGCCTTCGGTCATTGCCTTGTGGTTTACAACCCCACATCGACGAATTTCTCTACCCAGGTAGATGTTCTCGACCACGCTCATATTCGCGCACAAGCTGAGCTCTTGATAGATAACTGAAATGCCATGGCGCTTCGCATCGTTCAGGCCATAGTTTCGAATATCACATCCATCGATTCGGATAGTGCCACTGTCGGCTATATAGGCTCCCGACAGGATTTTCATCAGAGTGGATTTTCCGGCGCCGTTTTCGCCCATTAGCGCGTGGATTTGTCCGGGAAAAATACTAAGGTCGATGTCATGCAACACGCGTACGCCATTGAATGACTTGGAGATGGAACGCATTTCCAATAGAGCAGGAGGAGGACTTTCAGATCCAGTACTGAGCATAGCGGTTGACTCCTTATCTGCCGATTTGAGAAGCAGTGAAACCTCTCATCGGTGTTCTTGTTCGACAAACATAGTGCAAAGGAAAGCGCTTGCGCA